>NZ_JAMPLB010000099.1:0-18225 GCF_039962325.1 Leptolyngbya sp. PL-A3 | reverse complement strand
GGCTTGCTCTTGTTCAGGTTGCATGGCTTTGTCTGCGAAGTAGATAGCTCTGATTTTCGCTGATACAACCTAACTTTTCCAGCACTTCAGTTCCTCTTAGGCATTTCTACTCATCGCAAAGGTGACATGCTCCCTTGGGGTTCTAATTGCCATTCTTCAAACGTTGGTAAAACTTACCTTAAATTCGGTAAGGTGGTGATTGATCAAGATGCCGATATTCTTGGCAAACTTTATCCAAACACAGAAGATTAAACTCAATAACGAAGTTGGTATGGATTGGGTACGCCGCAACTTTGAGAGTTTCCCACAAGTTGTAGAACCTAATCTTTCTAGATAATATTTGATTACTTGCTTGAATACGCTTGAAGTGATTCTCTCAGCATTTTCAAAGTACTTGCAAAACAAGTTTTAGAGCCAAGCTACACTTGTCAGTACGAAGATTGACAACCACTCAGGACGCCGCAAGTTTATTAGTAGATTTTGCAATTCGTGCTACCAATTCAGCACGAGAGGAAACCTCAAGCTTGCGGAACATCCGTTTCAACGCTTGCTTGACAGTATGTTCAGTAATCCACAAGGCTGTGCCGATCTGAGCATTGGTGAGTCCCTGAGCAACCAAATCAGCAATTTGCATCTCTCGTGGAGTCAAGCGATGTTCTACAGAAGTCGCTGCATCGTTGCAAGTCAGATCAGAGACTACAGGTTTTGCGCGCAATTCTGCAAGCCGTGTTGAGAGATGGAGACAGAGCGCACTTAAATCGGCTAAATCTTCTGCATTAAAAGCTGAATCATCACGATGTCGGGTAAAAGCAATTCCTCCAACCAGATGTCCTTGGTTAATGATCGGTCCCAATAAAACGTGCCCATGGTCAGCCCTAGGGCAAATTGTTTGCCAAACACCCGGAGGGAGAATGATCTCCTCATGGACAGCCGTATGGCGCTGCATCAGATAACGCAGCACAGGATTGTAATCTACCGACATTGCTAGCCTTAACATCCTCGGCGTATTTTCATCCGCAGTAGGAAGCTGATCTAAAAAACTCAGTCCCCAGCGATTGGCAGCAAAATATGCACCGAGTTTTGCCATAATTGCTTCCCTTAACTCGGTTTCATCTTGTGCTTGAGCGATCGCTTGAAACAGGGGCTGTAAAGGAGTTTCCATCATGATTACCATCCAGCTTGCCAGGGGCTAATACAGCAAAGTGTACTCGATCGAGGTCTATTGCATGGTTGATTGTCAGTTTAATTTAATTTCAGGTTGCTACAACCAAACCGCTTGATTCAACCCTAATGAGCGAACAAATCTATGGATTCCTCTATGCCTTCATTCGATACGATCGCCAAATCAACACCCGAACATACTCTGACTTCTCCAAAACCCGCTATCACCGGCTTCTACGCAATAGCGGTTCTGTTTAACCTCTGTCTGGTTGCTCAGGTGTTAACGGTTGGACTGGCTTACTTTGATAACCCCGTTTGGTGGAATACTCATGTCTGGCTCGTGCGAGGTTACAGTGGGCTATCTCTGGTTCTTTTGGCTTGGGTTTATTGGATTCCATTTCCTCAACGAGTCCGAATGCTGACCCTGAGCCTCCCCATCTTATTAGGCTTGCAATTCCTGACGATTCATGGGCAACTTCTTCTGCCAGTTCCCTTAGCCATTTTTCATCCCCTACTCGGATTCTCCCTGTTTTCTGTTTCTTCAACCCTAGTTCATCGGGTGGGACACCTTCTCTTCCCGGCACAAGACAAGAACACCAGCATAACCATTTAGCAATACTCTGGACAGTTTTTCTAAAACCCTTGCTTTTGCGTGCGCTTTGCGCACGCAAAAGCAAGGGTTTTAGAAAAACTGTCCGAACTAATGATTTAGGAGACTTCCATGATGAAGACTGATCTACAGGTTGTAGTGGGCACACAATGGTTGGGCGATCGCCTCGATGATCCCAATGTGCGAATTGTCGAAGTTGAAATGAGTCCAGACCATTACCAAGCAGCTCACATTCCAGGTGCCATTTTTTGGAATATCATGACCGATCTGCTGCTGCCAGACTTGCGCCAAAATCTGGATATCTATCACATTGAACGATTGCTCTCGCGATCGGGCATCACCAACGAAACAACCGTTGTTGCCTATGGCA
This sequence comes from Leptolyngbya sp. PL-A3, assembly GCF_039962325.1. Lineage (NCBI taxonomy): Bacteria > Bacillati > Cyanobacteriota > Cyanophyceae > Leptolyngbyales > Leptolyngbyaceae > Leptolyngbya > Leptolyngbya sp. PL-A3. Next base: position 16,084 of record NZ_JAMPLB010000099.1, on the reverse strand, counting down.
GTTACCCCGGAACAGGAGCCTGGATTTTCTGGTGTTCTACTTTCTACGAAAGGGGATTAACCATGGGTAATCCCATTAGGGAGGGCACGGTGTGTACGCACCGTGCCCTCCCTAAATTGTTTTTGTGGTTTTCGGATAGGTTTTTAGAACCACAAACGAAAGCTCATTACTTTCGGCAAGTTTGCCGCAGAATGGATTGGCCATTTTGCGATACCCGTAATTCAGCAAATCCGTTGGGAAATCTAGGGGAATTCCAAGCATCTTCCAGCACATAGACCGTGTTGGAATTGGTAAATTCGTAATTCCAGGAAGAACCACTATAGATTCGCCGTCCGTTAGCTAACTCCAGATTGCCCCGATCGCTACGAGAACGGTAGGAGTACTGGTCCCGCCCTGTTTCAGCCAGGGTAACGGTATAAGGACCGCATGTATAGGTGTGTGACCAGCGGGAGGGCTGTTGGTCAGGTTCCTCAAGAACTTGGATAAAGTTGCCGTTAATCCAACCCTCAACGCCAGATTGGGGAAAGCGGACGTAGTGCCAGGGAAAGCCATCGCGCGTCGTACTGCGGATAACTTCGACGCGATCGCCCACCAGGCCATAACCCGGACTGGAAGCGCTAGTGGAGGGTTGTGTCCGTATATTGACCCGAGAACCGGGGGTAGCCCCAGTAATTCGACCCGGAACAGCTAAAGCTGGCAAACTAATGCTGAGCGCCAAAATGGTTACAGAAACTGCCTTGAAAAAGGTGGAACGCCAGGGTGAAAAGTGCCGCATAGGAACTCTTTATGAGGTGATGGAAATGGCAAAACGTTAGGGAAGAAAATTAGGAATGCTGTTCAAGCGTAACCCTTAACAACAGAGTGGCTTTTCCCTATGTATAACTACCACTTTGATTTTTGAATTTCCAGATTGTAGCGGTTGTATCAGAAATCTTTAGACCAATTTACCCAAAAGCTAGGCCAGATGTACTCGTCTCCACATCTTGCACCTTGCTAAAATCAAGACCCCAAAATGGATTGTGCCATGGCTCCGCAAAGGCATCATCCAGGGGTCTTGGTGCAACATGTGGGCATAGCCATTCAAGTTAGGACAAAAAGAGGGGCGCATCCCACTTCTGCAGATGGAAAATCCAGTTTTGCGAGTGCGGCAGGTTTCGCCCGCCGCACTCGCAAAACTGGAGGATGAAATAGATAGAGTGTAGCGATCGCCTCGGCCTCAAAGCTCGACCTTACTTGCACAACCTGTGCGAATCTTGCTGAGTTGCTACAATGACGCTCTAAATTCTTTCAGTGCCATCCCAACATCTCGGCGAAACAGCCGGGTAAACGAGCTGTGATTGTTGAAACCTACTGAAAATGTAATTTAGTGATACTGGGTTGATTAGGTGTTTATCCGTTGTAAGCATGATAAATGAAAACAGTGACTATTTGGGCAATTAAAGAGCGTGCACAATTTACTGCACCTGGCACAGTAAATTGTGCATGCTCTTTAATTGCCAGGTTAATCCGTTAGAGCATTCGTTAGGATGGAGACGTTGCCCGATTTCCGTGTTTTGTTAGAGATATGATTGCAATCTTGAGTTGGGGTTCGTTGATTTGGAAACCTCAAGATCTTCCTTATGAAGGAGCCTGGAAGCAGGGCGGTCCTGCCCTTCCAGTAGAGTTCACAAGGGTTAAAACTGCCCGTCCACTCACATTGGTACTTGATCCGGTGAATGGTGTTGATTGTCCTACACGGTTTGCCTGGAGTTCGCGCACAAACCTTGCTGATGCGATTCAAGATCTCCAAAGCCGAGAAAATGCAAGTTTAGAAGAAACTGGCTATATCGATCTACAGCAAAATCTCAGTTCTGTTCGAGACCACCCTGAACAGATTAATATTGATCGCATCGTGCGGCAATGGTGCCACAAGCAGCAAATTACTGCGGCAGTTTGGACAGCAATCCCTCCTAATTTCAAAGATGAGTTGGGAGTTGATTTTTCTGTGGAGGCAGCAATGCAGTACTTTGAGCAACTACCGAAACCTGACCAGGACAGTGTGATGGAATACATCCAGAATACGCCGTCCGAAATTACCACTCCGTTTCGACAGCACGTAGAAGCGCGATGGATGATGCGATGAAAGTACGCTTTTGTAAAGCGACTGAGAGGATCAGTAGATCGCAAACGAGTGTTTTGGACGTGTAAAGCACGGCCAAAACTAGAGGGAAGGGGCGCGACGTGTGCCCATTCCCTCTAGCTTATGAATCATATTTGCGACCTACTGAGGATGATTTACGGTGATGAAGCCAGATGACGATGCTTTGTTATTTGCTCTTGAATCGCCTCAACTGCCTGCATCACACCATTTTCAGTCTGAAGTTTTTCTCCCAGTGCGTTGGCTTGTTGTTGCATGGCTGTATCTAGCGAAACCGCTTGAATCGCTTGGGATAGATTCGTGACAGTCAATTTTTTTTGGGGAATTGGACGTGTCCCAACACCTAGCTCGAAAACTTGTTTACCCCAAAACGGTTGGTCGCCAAAGAATGGACAAATAATAGTTGGTTTTCCGGCTCGTAACCCTGCTCCAGTCGTACCTGCCCCACCATGATGCACAACGGCAAGGCACTGGGGAAAGAGCCAGTCATGCGGGGCAGATTGCAAAATATGGATGGCATTGGGAACCTCCGATGCAGCTAGACCACCCCACCCTGTTGCTAAAATAGCTCGCTGACCAGATTGGCGAACGGCATCCATCACAAGCCTTGTTGTTTTAGCCGCATCCTGAGAGGCCATGCTGCCAAACCCGACGTAAACGGGAGGGGGGCCACCGGCTAAAAACGCCACTAAATCCGCTGGCGGTTGCCAATCCGAAGAAGAATCGAGAAACCAGTAGCCTGCCACGATCGAAGCATCGTCCCAATCAGCGGGGGGTGGAACCACATGACGACTATACGCATACAGTTTAGGAACGGGACGACCATGCAGCGATCGCTCATCTCGAAATGGGGGCAACCCTAGTTTTTCTTGCCGCCATCGGTTAATCAAACGACGATATGGCAGCAGAGAAGCCTGAAGGAACAACGTATAACTGAGGTAATTTAGAAATCCACCATAATTACCGCCACCAACGATGGGATTGGCGAACGATCGCGTCGGAGAGTAAATTGGGAACGCCATTGCCAGAAATCCAGGAATGCCCAGCTTATCTGCGATGTGATATCCCGCCAGGGGTTTCGCATGGTATACCACTGCATCCGGGTTGTACTGTCGAGCAATCTCCCAAGCATCATCCATCATCTGCCGCAGCATGGGCATGATTTGCTTCAAGCTGATGGACTTTTTGCCCGCCAAGGCAGCCTTTCCGGTATCCGTTTGCGCTAATTGGGCAAAGGGTGCGCGCAGAGGGGCAAAGTCTAGAGCATGGCTTGTCACCAGGGAAGAAAAGCTGGGATCAGTGGCAAGCAGCACTTCAAAACCTGCCTGTTTCAACCCCTTACCCAATGCAACATAGGGTTGCACGTCTCCTTGAGAACCTGCTGTTAGGACTAGGATGCGTTTGCTCATACAGCGATTGCCAGAATTGCGATCAGACAGGAAGAATGGATGATTAGCGATCGCCCGATAGGAGAAATATCGAGCACGCATATTAACACAGAATATTCAAACCCTAGGTATGGGCCAGAACTGGCACATGGAAGATCAGGCCTCTAATTTGGCATCCATTGTAATTTCTGCGTTTAGCACCTTTGAAACCGGGCAATTGATTTTTGCCGTGTTTGCTGCCGATTCAAACACCTGTTGATCTGCACCTGGTATTCTCGCTGTAACATCTAGATGCACCTTGGTAATCGCAAAGCCACCCTCTACTTTGTCGATAGTGACACTTGCTGTTGCCTTGATGCTCTCCGCCGTGATGCCAGCTTCACTCAGCTGAGCAGATAATGCCATGGAGAAACAACCCGCATGAGCAGCGGCAATCAACTCTTCGGGATTCGTACCGATTCCATTCTCAAAGCGTGTGCTAAAGGAGTACTGAGTTTCAGATAGAACACCACTATCTGTTGAAATTACGCCTCCTCCATCCTTGATTCCACCTTTCCATTCTGCTGAGGCTTTGCGTTTCATCTGCTCTCCTTTGATAGGTTATCTGTAATCAACTCATACTGAAAAGTTACAATTTGAAGCGCTTTGGTTACAGCCGTTCCTTTTGAATCCACTAAACCTTCCATAAGGTAAAGATTGAGCTGCTACTAGCGATCGCACTCTACAGGTATAGAAACTGCCAGAAGGCAGTTTGTTCTGGAGTGCTGCTGATTTATTGCGCTCTGTTATCGATCCTACCGCTGCAATAAAGTGAGATAACCTCACTTTTCTACCAAAGATTGGAGTGCTGAGAAATATCCATTTTACTTAAGTAAAGTAAACTAGCTTTGCTTTTTATGCTGGCAACCCTCATCCTTTAGATAGAGAAAGTGTTTATCATTCACTTGAGTTACAGGTAAACGGGACCGGGAGCAACACCCTTATTGTGAGGCTTTACTGCCAATTCCCCCACTAACTAAGGTGGGAACCGCTACAGGGGGAATTCTAGAGAAGGGAATTTAAGGCTGTTTTAGAACGCCTGAGTCAAGGGAGACAACGGTTATGGATTTGATATGGCAAAGAACCCAGTGGAATACACGCAGCAGAGCTACTTTAGGGCTGATTTTGCTCATCGTAGCTGGGTGGTTAGGGAATTATTTCCGCTGGTCGTTCTTTTTCCATCTCGACTTTTTATTTGGAACGATCGCTAGCTGGTTGGTCCTGGGTCTATATGGGCAGCGTTGGTGTATTCCAGCCGTTATTCTGTCTAGCAGTTATACCTATGTCCTCTGGAAGCATCCCTATGCCGTTATCATCTTTACCTGTGAAGCCCTATTTGTTAGTTGGTTATTCCGTCGTTCTCGCCAAAACCTCGTTCTATTAGACGGCATCTACTGGATTTGCATTGGGATGCCTTTGGTCTGGCTGTTCTATCATCACATCCTGCATCACGATTCCACCCAGACCACCATCATCATGTTAAAGCAGGCTGTCAATGGCATTTTTAATGCCCTAGTTGCCAGCCTTATTCTGATCTATCTCCCCATTCATCGCTGGTTTAACCGCCCTCAAGGAATCATCTCTCTCTCTCTGCAACAAACCTTATTCAATCTGCTCGTTGCCTTCGTCTTCTTTCCCACCTTAATGCTCATGGCTTTAGACAGCCATCGTGTAGTCGACAATATTGAAATAACAGCCCAGGAAGACCTCAGGGCAACATCTACAGAATTAGGGGCACAGCTCGATGCATGGCACGAGCAACTGTTGCATGCCACAGGAGAGTTAGCTCAGATTGCTGCTCAGTCTAAACTGGCCCAGACGGTTCAATTGCAGCAAAGTACAGAACTCACCCAACGAGAATTTCTAGATTTTCACACCCTCTACGTTGTTACCCCTACCGGTCAGGTCAGTGCTGTTTCTTCTGCCTTAGACTTGCCAGCAGAAGCTACTACAGGATTCAGTCTGGCAGGCGTTCCCTACTTTGAAGCGATTCGTAACACCCGTCAACCAACCCTATCGGGTTTGTTGACACCATTAAGTGGTATATCAGCGCCTGGGGTAATTCTGAGTACTCCTGTGATTCAGGAAAATCGCCTGTTGGGCTTTGTTATCAGTGAGATTGATCTGAATCGCATTGAGCATCTTTTCGAAACTTATACCAACAAAGGGCTGCAAATTACGCTGCTCGATCGCAATGACACGACCGTCATCAGCACTCAGAGCGATCGCACAGTAGCCCAACCGTTTGACCCACAGCGTGGGGGTGAGATTCGGGCGATCACTTCAGATGTCTATCAATGGTTTCCCACAACAAACAGTCCACTGATGGTGCTGTGGGCTAATTCCTTCTTTGTCCGCGAGGTTGCTCTAGAGAATCAGATTCCCTGGAAATTGCTGCTTGAGGTTCCTGCTGCCCCCTATGTTTCTCAGGTGCTGCGGGTTCACGTCAGAAGTCTGACCATTCTGATGTTAATTTCGGGATTAGCCCTGGCATTGGCAACCCTACTCACTCGCCGATTGGTGAGTCCTCTCTCCCAGCTAGCACGAGTCACCACAGACTTACCTAACCAATTAGTAGAGCAAAAATCGATTGACTGGCCCAGTAGCACAGTCATGGAAATTGGCTCCCTCGTCCGAAATTTCAAGGTCATGTCCTCCACCCTGACGCAAAAATTTCAAGAATTGCAAAATGCCAAAGAAACTGCTGATGCAGCGAATCGGGCGAAAAGTCAGTTTCTAGCCAACATGAGTCATGAATTACGAACCCCCCTGAATGCCATTCTCGGTTTTACTCAACTCCTCACGCGTAATTCTCCTCCCGGATCAGAAATCTCAGAACTCGCTATTATTCAGCGCAGCGGGGAGCATTTGCTAGAGTTAGTCAACGATGTGCTGGAAATGTCAAAAATTGAGGCAGGTCGAGTCACCCTGAGCAAGACCAGTTTTGATCTGTATCTCTTGCTTGACACCTTAGAGGAAATGCTGCAATTACGGGCTGAATCTAAAGGGTTGCAACTGATATTTAGCTGCTCACCCAATCTTCCCCGATATGTCCGAACTGATGAGCGGAAACTCCGCCAGGTTCTACTCAATTTGCTGGGAAATGCGATTAAATTTACGCAAGCAGGAAGCGTTATGTTGCGGGTGAGAAGCGAGGAGGCAGAAGGCAGAGGGCAGAAGGCAGAAGCTCCTCCCCGCTCCTCATCTTCCCTCCTCACCCTCTACTTTGAAGTTGAAGACACTGGACCGGGTATTGCTGCTCATGAAATGAATCAGTTATTTGAGGCTTTCTCTCAAACAGAAATAGGACAGAAATCCCAACAGGGAACCGGTTTGGGGCTAGCTATTAGCCGACAATTTGTGCGCTTAATGGGGGGAGATATCACAGCTGACAGTGTGTTAGGTCGGGGTGCTACCTTTGCCTTTGATATGAAAGTCGAACTGGGAGATCCGGCAAAGATTGGGGTGCAACAGCCCTCTTGCCGGGTGATTGGGCTTGCCCCTGATCAGCCGAAATACCGTATTTTGGTTGTCGATGATCGTTGGGTGAATCGCCAATTGTTGCTTCGACTTCTGGAACCGATCGGGTTTGAAGTTCGTGACGCTGAAGATGGGCAGCAGGCGATCGCCCTCTGGAAAGAATGGCAGCCTCATCTGATCTGGATGGATATGCGAATGCCTGTGATGGATGGCTATGAAGCAACCCGGTATATTAAAGCCCATTTGCAAGGCCAGGCAACGGTGATTATTGCCATCACAGCCAGTACCCTTGATGAAGAGCGGGCCATTGTCTTGGCCGCAGGCTGTGACGATTTTGTCAGGAAGCCTGTTTGGGAAGAAACTGTGTTTGAGAAGATGGCTCAATATTTAGGAGTTCGTTATCGTTATGAAGCGAAGGATCAAGAAGACACACAAAACGGAGGAATGAAAACAGCGAACGGTCGGATGAATGAGGTTACTCGTCCGTCCGTCCTCTCGTCTGCTTCTCTTCAGGTCATGCCTTCTAGTTGGATTGATCAACTCCATCAGGCGGCTATGCAACTCGACGATAAGCAAATTTTCTCGCTGATTGCGATGATTCCCCCGGAACATGCTGCCATGGCCAGTGCTCTAATGGATTTGGTCAATCGAGTACGTTTTGATACGATTGTCAACCTATCTCAACCCGTTGTTCAGACATGAAACATGAACAGCCCGAGGCAACGAAAGGCAATATTTTGATTGTTGACGATGCTTTGGACAATCTGAATCTGTTGTACGCAACGCTAACCCAGCAGGGGTACGGGGTGCGGAAGGCTATCAACGGCTCCATGGCACTGATGGGGGTACAGGCGGCTCCTCCTGACTTGATTCTGTTGGATATCCGGATGCCAGATATGGATGGCTACGAGGTCTGTCAACTGCTGAAAGCGTCCGAAGAAACCCGCGATATTCCGATTATTTTTCTCAGCGCTCTGGATGAACCACTGGACAAAGTGCAGGCGTTCTCATTAGGGGCAGCGGATTACATCACCAAACCCTTCCAAACTGAAGAGGTCCTCGCTCGGATTGAGAATCAATTGGCGCTTCAGGCTGCCAAAGCAGAAATTCGCAGGTTCAACGCGGAACTGGAACAACGGGTGCAGCAACGCACCGCTCAGCTTGAAGCCGCAAACCAGGAATTGCAACGGGAAATTAGGGAGCGACAGCGAGCTGAGGAGACGCTCCGGCAACAGGCAGAACAGAAGCAATTGGTAACGGCGATCGCCCAACACATTCGTCAGTCCTTAGACCTGGACACCATTCTCAATACCACCGTGGCGGAAATCCGCCAGCTTTTGCAAGTCGATCGCGTTCTGATTTATCGGTTTGAGCCCGATTGGAGTGGCGTGGTTGTGGTTGAGTCTGTCGCTAAACGCGACTACTCAATTATCGAAAAAACCTTTATCGATCATTGCTTCCAACAAGGCTTTGTTGAGCAATACAGGCAAGGACGAATTCAAAACCTGGAGGATATTTATACCGGGGGGTTGGCTCAGTGCCATATTGATCTCTTAGCAGACTTGGGGGTGAGGGCAAACTTAGTTGTGCCGATTGTGCAAGAGGAAAAACTGTGGGGCCTTCTACTCGCCAATCAATGTGTTCAGCCACGCCAATGGACACCTCTGGAAATTGACCTGATGAAGCAACTTTCTACCCAGGTGGCGATCGCTATTCAGCAATCAGAACTCTATCACCAGGTACGACAATTCAACACTAAATTAGAGCGCCAGGTTCAAGAGCGTACTCTGCAATTGCAACAATCTCTCGATTTTGAAGCTGCCCTTAAACGCATCACGGACAAAGTTCGGGATAGCTTGGATGAAAGTCAGATATTGCAAGCGGCGGTGCAAGAACTGGCTCATGTGCTTCAGATTGAATGCTGTAATGCAGGGATTTACAACGCTGACCTGACTGCATCAACCATTGCTTTTGAATACACCACCTCTTTGCCCTACTATCAGGGTTTGGTTGTGCAGATGGTGAATCATTCAGAAATTTACCGGCAACTTCTGCAACATCAAAGCATACAGCTGTGCTATACCCAACCTCGATTAATTCGTGAAGCTTACTACCAATTCGCTATCCTTGCCTGTTCTGTAGCCGATGATCAGGGCGTAATTGGAGATTTGTGGCTATTTAAACCCAAAGAGGCCATGTTTGAAGACCTGGAAGTGCGGTTAGTGCAGCAGGTTGCCAACCAATGCGCCATTGCTCTGCGTCAAGCAAGGTTATATGCTGCGGCCCAAACCCAGGTGGAAACCCTGGAAGGTCTGCACCATCTTAAGGATGATTTTCTTAGCACGGTTTCCCATGAATTGCGATCGCCTGTGACAAACATGAGGATGGCGATTCAAATGCTAGAAGTTGCCCTTGAGCAAATCGAGGTGGGTTTTACAGAGACCGGAGTAGACTCGCCATCAAACAAAGCCGTTCAGAGAGCCATCCACTATTTAAACATCCTCGACAGTGAATGCGATCGGGAAATTAATCTAGTCAATGACTTGCTGGACCTACAACGGCTGGAAGCCGGCGTTCAGGACACTGACACTGACTGGATCGACTTGAATCTCTGGCTACTTAGCTTAATTGATGCTTTTGAGGAACGCACCCAAGCTCGCCAGCAACGGTTGCAGGTGGAAACACCAACCCTACTTCCTCAAATTTGTTCTAACTTTGATGCTCTCAGCCGCATCCTCACAGAACTGCTGCACAATGCCTGCAAATACACCCCACCTGGAGAAACCATTACCGTAACAGCCCAAGTCGATCCATCTTCTCGCTTCTCGCTGCAATCCTTATCTCTGATTCGATCCCAAGAAGCGGGCAAAGCGGTGCGTCTTGCCACTTTTCTATTGAGTGTCACCAACTTTGGAGTAGAAATTCCTGCCGATGAACTCCCTCGTATTTTCGAGAAGTTTTACCGGGTTGCCAGTACCGATCGATGGCAGCAAGGGGGAACTGGTTTGGGGTTAGCTCTGGTGAAAAAGCTGGTAGAACATTTGGGGGGAACGATTGAAGTCAGAAGCATTCAGAGGCAGACAACTTTTAGGATAGAGTTGCCCATTACTTGTTAATTCAATAAAGGCAAATCACCGCATGGGGACGCTATTTCTCAGCGATCGACTATATTTGATCAAATCTTTGTTGAAGAAAATCAACCTATCATTGAGACAAATAGTTCTGACATTGATTACCGAATCTGCCTTTATTTGCATAGAAGTTTCTACTATGGCTACTCCCATCCAACCCCCATTGACTGACATCTGGCCCTCATTGCCAGTTGCGGCTTGGCAAGATACCAACACAACCTTACATCTATGGACACAAATTATCGGCAAGATTCGGTTATCCCTTACTCCTAAAGTGAATCATTGGTGGCATTCAACTCTATACGTTACACCACGCGGGCTTACAACTGCAGCGATTCCTTATGGGGTCCGTACCTTTCAAATCACCTTTGATTTTCTCAACCATCACCTGTTAATAGAAACGAATGATGGGATTACCCAAGCGATCGCACTCATGCCACGCTCGGTTGCTGATTTTTATCAAACTGTGATGCGTACTCTCAAGGATATTGGAATTGAGGTGCAGATTTGGACAATGCCTCAGGAAATTACTGATCCTATTCCCTTTGAGCAAGACGATCAGCATGCAGCTTACGATGCAGAATGCGCCCAACGATTTTGGCAAATTCTGGTACAGTGCGATCGCCTCCTCACTCTTTTTCGCTCTCAGTATGCTGGAAAGTGCAGCCCGGTGCATTTCTTCTGGGGTAGCTTTGATCTTGCCGTCACCCGTTTTTCCGGACGACGTGCGCCAGAGCATCCAGGTGGCGTTCCAGGTATGGCAGACTGGGTGACGCGAGAAACCTACTCTCATGAAGTGAGCAGTTGCGGTTTTTGGTTTGGCAAAGGTTCGATAGAGGCATTGTTTTATGCCTATGCTTATCCATCTCCTGAGGGCTTTCATGAGTACCCAGTACAACCCCAAGAAGCTTGTTTTAGCCCAGAAATGCAAGAGTTCATTCTCCCCTACGGGAGCGTGAGACAGAACAGCAACCCAGATGCGCTGGTGTTAGCTTTTTTACAAAGTACTTACGAAGCTGCTGCAAACCTGGGACACTGGGATCGTGACGCTCTAGAATACCATCCAATCTTTAAAGGTTAGCTCCTGATAAGGTGTTCTTCTCCTAGAATCAGCCATGAGCTCGATGGCCACAACACAGTATCTTTCAACCCTTCTTTAAAGGGGGTGAAAGATCGCTCCCAGTTCTTTTTCGGCTTTGGCTAACTTAAAATTTACTTTTTTCATGGGCATACTCAGTAGATCAAAAATTCTCTCAAAACCCAGAGAAAAATCGTGCAAAACGTACCTTTTCTCTAAGTTTTTGAGAAATTTCAGGCAGACCTTTACATACCCAAAACACTCTCCGTGTACTGATACTCACTGGATTAAAGCCACCAGTAATTCTCATTTTGGAATCAGGCCCGAAGATCGCGTGCCAAGGGCACGCGATCTTCGGGCCTCAAAGCCGAGATTTCGCGCCGATAGGGCGCGAAATCTCGGCTTTGAGGCCCATACTGAGAATTGCTGTAAAGCCACAGTCATTCTTGACGATTCACAGCAACTGGATGCCGGAGTAGTCTGACAGCTGATCCCCGCCCATTTAGGGCCGTTCCGATGGCCCATCGATAAAAGCATGCTCTCGCCAAACAGGCGGCTTTGAACGCAGGCTGGCTATTGCTATTGCCCGACAGATTATAGAAACTCATAGTCGTAAGATTACGGTACAAACCTTTCCTGCCAAGGGTTTCAGCTTTCAAATCAAACTAAGTAGTCCAGCTCAATTAAACATAAGACCCAAAAGACTATGCCTATTGGGTCTTATGTTTAATTGCAACAACCGAGTTACCTTTGATATCCACTCCCCCTTGAAACCTTCCTGTTACCTTTATCCCACAAGCTAAATATAGAGTTTATTACACACTCTAATTTGGATCTGGACCGAATTTAGATAGAACCCAAGAATGGCTCACCATCGGTATAAACGAATTAAATTTACCTACTGGTTACTCTTGCCCTCAATAATCCTCGGTATTTGGGCTGCAACAGAGTGGATAACAAATTGGGTTTTGAGTCATTCTTACGGTTCTACCAGTCCACTCCAGACAAGTCTTTATCCTAAGGTCCACATCTCTCAAAATCTTATTGTCACAGCAATCTATGCCAGAGTCGATCGCGACAATGATATTGTAGAAATCACTTTAGTTGTTCAAAATCCGCCTATCGAAAGACTTGAGTTCAAGTTTCCATTAACTGAAGAAGCTCACATTGAAACAGCCCTCGCTGACGAGCTACATACAACTCCTGAAGCAATAAGCAACTTGATCGAATATCGATTGGACAGGTAACCCCAAAAAGTGAGGAGTGAACCATAGAACTTACAAAGGCTACGACCAGTTTCTCCTTTGAGTATTTTCACTTCCGTTCTCAAGCTACTATCCACTCTTTTAGCACCCTATGTCTTTAGCACTTCCCTTCCTAACGAGTTATGCATCCTATGTAAAAAACCGCTTCGTTCGTAGCACGCGTCAGGTTATAGCGACACAAGAAAAATTTCTATATGATCTACTGGCCCATCATCAGAATACTGAAATTGGCCAAATGTTTGGATTGGGAAATATTAAGAGTATTGATCAGTTCCGCGAGCAGGTTCCTGTCTGGTCTTATAACGACTATGAGCCATTCTGTGAACGAATCGCTCAAGGTGAATCTAATCTCTTAAGCCCTGATCGTGTCGTTTATATTAATCTCACTAGTGGTTCAACAGGAAGAAAGAAACAAGTTCCTGTGACACAGAAATTTCAACATACATTACGGCAGGCAGACTTGGCTGGCATAGGGTTCGCCGTGGAAGGCTTGCGGAACCGGCACCGCAAGTTTGGCAAGCTTGCAATTACTAACTCCGTGCAAATTCAAGGGCGGACATCTGCTGGAATTGAGTATGGACCTGTAAGCGTTGGCAGTATTCGTAAAGGTAAACTTCTATTTGAACAAGCCTTTGCCCATCCATTTCGTGCTTTAGAAATCAGCGATACATTAGCACGGCACTACGTGTGCTTGTTGTTCTCCTTAAGAAATAGTGATTTGCGAGGGATGGTTACCAATTTTCCTATGCTCCTTCTTCGAACCTGTGGTTATTTAGAACAATATGCTGAAGATTTAATCCACGACTTAGAGCAAGGAACTATTGCAGCCTCGTTGAAAATTGAACCTGATATTCGTGCCGATCTCGAAAAGCACTGGTCAGCAGTACCCAAACGTGCAGCTCAACTGCGCTCTACTCTCCAAATAGAGGGACGGCTAACACCAAAACTTGCCTGGACAGATCTTAGCTTCGTTACAACAGCAAGAGGCGGCACTTCTGGGTTTTATCTCGATCGCTTTCCCGACTACTTTGATAATACACCTATTTTTGGCGGGGTATATGGGAGTGCAGAGGCGACCTTCAGTGTCTACCCTGACTTCAATTTTGATGGAGGAATCCTAGCAATTGAAAGCGGTTTTTTTGAGTTTGTGCCAACAGATCAGTGGCATGTTGAACATCCCAAAACACTGCTGCCTCATGAAGTAGAAATGGGACAATACTATCGGATTTTAGTCACCAGCTATAGCGGATTCTATCGTTACAACATTGGAGATGTTGTCGAGGTCGTTGGTTTTTATGAACAAACTCCTCTCATTACCTTTCGCCACCGTCAGGGTGGACTCTTATCATCAACAACAGAGAAGACAACAGAATTTCATGTAACACAGGTGATGCAACAACTCCAGCAGGAGTTCAATCTACATCTAGATGACTTTTGTATTACTCTTTCGGATGGGGAATTTCCAGCTCGCTATCTGGTCAATATTGAATTAGCTTATGATCAACAACTCAATGATGCCAAAGTATTTCTACAGCGTTTTGAATATTGGATGCGGGAGTTTAACAATCCCTATGGAACTGTACGAGAAAGCCAGGTGCCTCCACCTCGTTTAAGGATTCTAGCTCCTGGTAGTTTCGCTAAATTACGGCAACGACAGGTTGAGCGAGGGATGTTTGATTCTCAGCTCAAAATTCCTCATATTAGCGAAGACCGTAATTTTCTCTCAAACCTAGCTATTATCTATGAAATTGGGTTGGATGGCGATTCCATTGATCAGATGCCTGTTGTAGAGACGATTAGCCTTAATACTTCTCCCAGGAGTATCGGGTCTCAGCCTCGTTTAATCACCTCAGATCTACAATCATTTAGGGGAGCAAATTTAATTCAGGCAAACCTTAGCCAGGCAAATCTTAGCGGTGTAGATTTAGCTCATGCAGATCTAAGCGGTGCTGATTTAAAGGGTGCCAATCTCAGTTATGCCAATCTAACAGGTGCATATCTACGAGAAACAGACTTAAGACAAGCTAACTTAACCGGCACTATTCTGGCCAAAGCTGATTTAACGGATGCTAATTTAACAGAAGCATGTCTATTAAAGGCAGTTTTACAGGATGCGTACTTAAATCGTACTCAATTAGAGAAAACAGACTTAACCAATGCCCAATTTGGTGACGCTATTCTTTGGCAGTGCAGCTTAAAAGGTGCTCATCTTGCCTATACAACATTTCATGGAGCCGATCTAAAGAAGGTCGATTTGTCGGGAGCGAGATTATGTAACCCTGGCCTCTAACCACCAGGCTAAACTTCTTAGCAAAAGGAAAAATGCATGATAGGTGAGGTTTTCAAACCTTCGCTTTTTGAATTATTTCACTACTAGAACTCAGGAACATTCAACTTATTACATCTGTAAGTTCATGACTTTAAAGCAAACCGATCATTCCATCCCTCGCATTTCTTTATCCCAGCTTTCCCACAAAACATTTGTTGACCGGTTTCAAAGGCAAGGCTTTCCAGTTATTGTTTCAGACTTGGTCAATACTAATTTAGATTGGGATCTAGATTATCTCTGTCAGGAGCTGGACAGTTATGAGTTTTTGCTCCGGTATTACGGAAGTGACAGATATAAACAAGATAAGCGTGAGTGGACAAGCATTGGTAGCGGTGTTCAGATAAAACGATTGCCTTTCAGAGATTATGCCAAACTCCTTCGCAACCACGAAGCCCATGAGCATGACATTTATTTAGCAAAGTGTCCTCTTACCAATACACCTTTAGCAGAAGAACAAACCTTACAAGACATAGCTCAAAAGTTGAAACAACTTGGGTTCATAAAACCTGCCAGTGCTCCTAATCTTTGGATTGGTCCAGGGGGTCACATTGAGTGTTTGCATTATGATCCAACAGATGGTGTTTTAATCCAGTTACACGGCACAAAGCGTCTTATCCTCTTTCCACCTTCTCAAACTGCGAATCTTTATCCTTATCCAATCCATACTCATTTACGGTATGGATTGAAGTTAAGATGCTGGTTTAGCCAAGTCTATCCAGACACTCCAAACCTTGAAGTATTTCCTCGTTTTCGGAATGCCCTTTCTCATAAGTATGAAATTCTTCTGAATCCAGGAGAAGCACTCTATATACCTGCTGGATGGTGGCATGAAGTAACAGCATTAGGGAATGAAATGGTATGCTCTGTCAACCAATTTTGGGGCGTTTATCCCATACGGAGATCCATTACTACCTGGAATCGGTGGAGAGCTTTTTTAGGAAGTTTCTGCGCTATTCCTTATACCCTACTCAGTTTATTAGTTGCAGTTTGCAAGGGTCGAGGACGAGAAAAAATTAAAGAAATCACCCAAATGCTGTAAATCTCGATTGACAAGTTTCCATTCCTTTAATTGGAGCTATTCCATCTGTCTGCTCAATCACCGCCGGACATTGAATGCAAATAAGCAGCCCTCTAAAGGTCATTTGAGAGCTTCTTAATATTTTCTATCATCCCTGTTATCACTGGCTTTCAGGCTTCTATTCTAAAAGCTGAACGTTTAACACCCACGTTTGAGCCA
>NZ_JAMPLB010000098.1:0-18393 GCF_039962325.1 Leptolyngbya sp. PL-A3 | reverse complement strand
TGGCCGAAACCGAACTCAGTGTTCTAGCTCGGCAATGTTTAGATCGCCGCATTGCCGATGAAGAAGCTTTACAACGAGAAATCCTGGCTTGGGAGGAGCGTAGAAATACCCAATTGCGAACCATCGATTGGCAATTTACGACCGATGATGCGCGGATTGAACTCAAACGGCTTTACCCCTCATTTCAACCTTGACACACCACTAGAGCCTGTTTGAAAAGTTGATTTTTCGTGTGCGAAGCGCACGAAAAATCAACTTTTTCAAGGAGCTTTAAAGCACACTCTAGAGTGGAAGATGCTGTAGGCAATGCCAAATCTTGAAATGGTGTTCATTCGATTCGTATTCGTGATGCTGGGGCCTACCTTGCTGGCAGGCAGCTTTGGTTTGGGCTTGTGGATTATGGCAGCCTATATCTTGCGAAAATCACAGCAGGCGCAGCATTGGCCTGAAACGATGGGTCGGGTTCTCAGTGCTGACGTTAAAGAAGTCATCATCAAACGCCAGAAGCATTATCAAACTGTTGTTTGTTATGAATACTTCGTTCAGGGACAACCCTATCAATCGCAACGCTTATCGTTTGGTAATGCGTGCCGGATAAGTGATCGTCCCACCGCCCAACAAGCTATTCGCCCCTTCCGCCCCACCATGCCTGTCAAGGTCTACTACAATCCCCGCAAGCCCCAGGAAGCCGTGTTGAAGCGGGAGAGCGATCGCACCCTCCTCTGGGCTTTAGTAGGATTTGGAGGCGTGTTCCTGGGTATGTCCCTGCTGATTGGCACCGTTGTCCTATCCAGTGCTCTAGAAACCTGTGGTTTGTCGCCTGATTCCACAGCACCCCGCCCCGGTTCACCCCGGTGGTGTTACATAAATTCGGGTTTAGTTCCCAAATAAAAGGTGTTGGTAAATGAAGCTATGCAAGGGGATGTGAAACCATAGTTTCACATCCCCTTGCATAGCTTCATTCAGTGGGCAGCATTAAGTATTGCCCATCCTGCTTGTTAGAACCGTTTCAAATATCGCTCCAGTTCCCATTCAGAAACGCGATTGCAATAGGCTTCCCATTCCTGGCTTTTGGTAGTGATGTAAGCGTCATACAGAGCTGGCCCCATCACTTCATAACTGAGAGGATCGGTGACAAAGGCTTCGATCGCCTCTCCCAACGTGCGGGGGAGCGATCGCACTCCTTTCTGCTGTAACTCCATTGGCGCGTAGGCATACATATTCTCAGTATGAGGCTCACCGGGGTCGAGCCCTTCGCGAATGCCCTCCAGCCCAGCAGCAAGAAGCATAGCCGCCGAAAGGTAGGGGTTACAGGCACTATCGGCAAGGCGACACTCAATGCGACTACCACCCAGGGGAATCCGCACCAGGCTAGTGCGATTGTTGCCATAGCTAGCATGGATGGGTGCCCAGGTGGAGCGAGAAGGTGTTCCCTTGGCAACCAGACGTTTATAACTGTTGACCGTGGGAGCCATCACTGCGGCGAGGGCAGGGGCATGTTTGAGAATTCCGGCTACAAACTGGTAGCCCTGTTGAGATAACCCCAGCCCCCGAGGATCGTCGTTGCTGAAAAACAGGTTTTCCCCGCTGGGGCTTGCCAGGGATACGTTGAAGTGGGCACCACTTCCGGCACGGTCGGCAAAAGGTTTCGGCATGAAGCTGGCTAGATAGCCATGTTTCTGGGCATATTCTCGCGCCATCAAACGGAAGAAGGTGAAGCGATCGCTCATCTTCAACCCATCTGTATAGTTGAAGTCGATCTCAAATTGGCCGTTGCCATCCTCATGGTCGAAGGAGTACACGTCCCAGTTGAGGTCGTTGATAGCTTCCACGAGTTCGTTGAGCCATGCGTAATTGTCGAGAAGGGTGGAGAGGTCATAGTAGGGGCGGGGGAGAGTGTCGCGATCGCTGACCGGCTCCCAGTTGCCTTCCAGGTCTTGCCGCAGCATATAAAATTCAGCTTCAATCCCCAGATTCAAGCGAAAGCCCATGCTACTAGCTTGGCCCAGCACTCGCTTTAAAACACCCCGGCTGCATCCCTCAAAAGGTTCACCACGAAACAGCAGATCGCTGGCAAACCAGGCAATCTCCTTGTTCCACGGCAACACAGTAGAACTGTTGGGGTCGGGTACGGCTGCCAGTTCTTCGTCATGTACCTCCTGGGGCAAACCGTCTACGGCTGCACCCACGAACAACTCCGAACCCCGCATCATCTGCTCGAAGTGGTTAATCGGCACCACTTTGCCCTTGAGCAACCCATGGATATCCACAAAGCTGGCGAGGACGTACTTGACGCCCCGCTGCTTGAGGGCATTTTTGAGGGACACCAGTTCCGGGGAGGAAAAGTCGTCCATGGGAGGGAAAAAGTTGGAATACATGGGGAAGGGGATGCCCGTTGACCGTCAACCTTACTACTTTACTGAAGGGAAGGCCCCTTCGATTGCTAAAAAAACTGGACTTTTTCGAGGAGGGACAGCTTAGCTATCTTTCCTCAAAAAAGTCCAGTTTTAATCTAGTGAAAGACATCCAGTGCTTCTAAAAATACCGGGTGTCTTTCATACAGGAGGACTTGCGCGAGCTTATTCGAGCATCGCCAGGTTACGTACAGCTCCCTGGTCGGCGCTGGTCGCTAATAGGGCATAGGCTTTAAGCGCTGCTGTCACCTTACGCTTGCGCGGTTGGGCCGGTTTCCAGGCATCTTTGCCCTTCGCTTCCATAGCTGCTCGGCGGTTGGCTAGCTCCTCATCGGAGATGTCAACATTGATGCTGCGGTTGGGGATGTCGATGAGGATGCGATCGCCATCTTCAATCAATGCAATGTTGCCACCTGCTGCCGCTTCGGGAGAAACGTGACCAATCGAGAGGCCCGAAGTACCACCGGAGAAGCGACCATCGGTTAGCAACGCACAAACCTTACCCAACTCCTTGGATTTTAGGTAGCTAGTAGGATAAAGCATTTCCTGCATGCCAGGGCCACCGCGCGGACCTTCGTAGCGAATAATCACGACATCTCCAGGAGCCACTTCGTCGCGGAGAATGCCATTGACGGCAGCATCCTGGCTTTCGTAGATGCGCGCTTTGCCCTCAAACACGAGAATGCTTTCATCGACACCAGCGGTCTTCACAATGCAACCGCGCTCGGCCAAATTGCCGTAGAGTACGGCCAATCCACCCTGTAGGCTGTAGGCGTGTTCTACATTGCGGATACAGCCGTTTTCGCGATCCAGGTCGAGGGAGGGCCAGCGGGTCGATTGGCTGAAGGCTTGCTGGGTCGGGATACCTGCGGGGCCAGCTTTGAAGAAGGTGTGAACGGCTTCATCCTGGGTACGGACGATGTCCCACTGATCGAGCGCCTCTTTCATCGTCTTGCTGTGAACCGTCGGCACGTCGGTGTGAAGCAGTCCAGCCCGATCCAGTTCGCCCAGAATGCTGGGGATACCGCCTGCCCGGTGAACATCTTCAATGTGATAGAGGGGCGTATTGGGGGCTACCTTGCAGAGTTGGGGCACCTGACGGGAGAGGCGATCGATGTCGGTCATGGTGAAATCGACCTCGGCTTCCTGGGCTGCAGCCAGCAGGTGCAGAATGGTGTTGGTGGAGCCGCCCATGGCGATATCCAGCATCATGGCGTTCTCGAAAGCTTTGAAGCTGGCGATCGAGCGGGGCAGTACCGATTCATCGTCCTGCTCGTAGTAGCGGCGAGTAATGCTAACCACGGTACGGGCCGCATTAAGGAAGAGATCCTTCCGGTCGAAATGGGTAGCCAGCACGGTGCCATTGCCAGGCAGGGAAAGGCCGATCGCCTCTGTAAGGCAGTTCATAGAGTTGGCCGTAAACATACCCGAGCAGGAGCCGCAGGTGGGGCAAGCGGAACGTTCGTACTCTTCCACAATCTCGTCGCTGACCTTATCGTTGGCGGCGACCACCATGGCGTCCACCAGATCCAGCTTGTGCTCGGAGAGCTTCGTCTTGCCCGCTTCCATGGGGCCACCGGAGACGAAGACAGCGGGAATGTTGAGACGTAGAGCCGCCATCAACATCCCAGGCGTGATTTTGTCGCAGTTGGAGATGCAGACCAGGGCATCGGCACAGTGGGCGTTGGCCATGTACTCGACGGCATCGGCAATAATCTCACGGGAGGGCAGACTGTAGAGCATGCCGTCATGGCCCATGGCAATGCCATCATCCACGGCGATGGTGTTGAATTCTTTGGCAACACCACCGGCGGCCTCGATCTCGCGGCACACCAACTGGCCCAGATCCTTCAGGTGGACGTGGCCGGGAACAAATTGGGTGAAGGAGTTGGCAACGGCAATAATAGGCTTCTCGAAATCTTCGGTCTGCATACCGGTGGCACGCCACAGCGCGCGGGCACCGGCCATGTTGCGTCCGTGGGTGGAGGTTTTAGAGCGATAGGTCGGCATGACGCATTCTACTTGTCTAGGAGATCTTATTAGTCTATTACTCGGTGGCTTACGTTTGCTAATCGTTAAATTTCAGGCCAGCAATTCTCAGTATGGGCCTCAAAGCCAGGAGTTCACGCCCTATGGGCGTGAACTCCTGGCTTTGAGGCCCGAAAACTGCGCGCCAAAGGCGCGCAGTTTTCGGGCCTGATTTCAAAATGAGAATTGCTGATTTCTGGCTGCAATTCTCATCTTATGCAGGCTTCTTTTGTGAAGCGGGCAAGATACCTACTTCACAAAAGAAGCTTTTGCTTAGGACATCAAGCAAAATGAGAGTTGCTAAATTTTTATAGTGCAGTAATAAAAATCTCAGTGCCTGACAAAACCTCTAAACCCAAAATTTTCGTTGTAAGGGCGAAATCTCTACAACGAAAAAATCTGGGTTTTAGACGTAGTTTTATTTTTTGGCTGTACTGAGAATAAAAATACTTCAGCCAGCTCCTGGATGGCATTGCTCAAGCGGGCTCATCCCTCATTCAGTGAGCCTCAGTCCTTTGAAAGGGTAGCGATCGCCCCTCCCAATACCTGTTCCATTTGGCTGAATTTTGGTGCACCTCAGTATGAACTTCAGGCTGGATTTTAGAGAACCTAATTCCTCATCCTTGGAAAGATAAGACAGATAACCGGAGCCTACCTTTTAGGAGACGTCAAGCCAAACTTGGTTTCGTAAGGTAACGAGTACAAGGCTTATGTTGGCGGTTGCAACTTATGAGTTGGCGATCGTACAGCAACCATTAAGCTTTATTCAAAGATTTTGATGACGTTTGGCCCGCTGCATCCAGGTGCCGACGCAACCTGGCTTCATTGCTAGGCAGGCTACGAACGGGTTCATTGCATACCTTTTCATATCGCCGAGGAGTATTCCCATGGCTGCACGTTATTTCGCTCTTATGAGTGGTCTTGCCTATTTATTAGTAGGCGTTCTTGGATTTATCCCTGGATTGGTGGGAATGCCCTATGCGGCCCCCGAATTAGCCGTTGGAGCAGGCTTTGGCTATTTGTTCGGGCTGTTCCCCATTAACGTATTGCACAACCTGGTGCATCTAGGTGTTGGGGTTTGGGGCTTGGCCTCCTATCCCCGCTATGAAAGCGCACAAACCTTCAGCAAGGGCTTGGCCGTTTTCTATGGCTTGCTGGCTATTATGGGCTTGATTCCGGTATTAAATACCACCTTTGGTTTGATTCCTATCTACAGCCATGACATTTGGCTCCATGCGGTAACAGCTCTGTTAGCTGGAATCGTCGGCTTTGCAGTGCCCAACAACCCCGCTGCTAAGGTCGAAGACCGCATCGCCGCAGGGACGGGGACGCACGGTCAATAACAGCGATTGCGCTCGCTGTGCCCCCCTAACATCCGGTGGCGATCGCCCCTCCTCGCCACCGGATTGCTGCAACTAGGCGCTAAACCCGCCGATTCCAACATGTTGTACACCTACACGGAGCCCTTCAATGGATCCCAAACAACTAAGCCATGAGCTACGGGAAGAAACTGGCCCGCTGATGCGGAGCCGTCGCCAAATCATCAGCCTGTCTATGTTGGGCGGTGCGATGGGGCAACTGGTTTCTCTCTATCAAACGGGTGTTATCAAGCATCTGCCCGATCCTCCAGGCGAGTTGTTTGATGCCGATCGCGTAGATGCGTCGAACTATGCCTATAGCCGCCTCGACACGCCGGATGGTCTGATGATGGTAACCAACTATGCCATCACCGCCTGGTTAGCCGGAGCCGGGGGCAAAGATCGGGCTCGTCGTAACCCACTGTTGCCGATCGCTATGGGAGTCAAACTCCTATTCGACTCCGTTGTAGCCGCAGAACTTGCCCGGGAAGAGTGGGCTGAAAATAAAGCTTTCTGCGAATACTGTCAGGTCGCATCTCTCGCTTCATTTGCCTCGCTCATCATCGCCTGGCCTGAAGTGAAACTGGCAATTCAGACGTTGATGAATAAGGCTCCTGAATCGCCTGCTGAAGAAAGTTAATTCCTGCTGGTAGTTCCTTATCTGGCATACGAAGGATCAGCGCTAACCCACGTTAACTTCCGATTTGCTGATTGGTATGCCTGGCATACCAATCAGCAATACCAACCAACACCCATGTCCGAATCGTGTTTGTGCGTCTAGCACATCAACAATCCATACCAACCAGTATCAAGGAGATTCAGTGATGTCCGATATCGATGATCCCAAATCAGATGCCGAAGCGCTTTTAGAAGAAACCGCTGATAATCCCGGAGCTCGCTTAGCCGCGCTCCGGATGAATCCCAAAATGGGTCTGGAAGAAGCACGCAATGCTGCCGAAGGTGAAGGGCCTAATGCTATGGGTGGAGGTGCTCCCAACCCCGACGAGGATCGGGTTGCCAGCACCTACAGCCCGGAAGGTTCCCCACTGCCTAATCCTCAAATTCCGTTCGCAGATGGAGCTTCTAGCGACGACCCATCTGACACGAATCAATAAAGTTAATGGACTATTCAGGTAAGTTCTAAGGTTGTCTCAGCTAAGCGATCGCATCTGGAAGGAATGCGATCGCTTTTCTTCTTAACCAGCGTTCAATCCACTCCGTCCGGCCCTGTACTTGGGAGGTTCCTGCATAAGAATTTACCCAGGATGTTGGTGCTTGGCCCGCTTCGCGGGCCAAGCACCAACATCCTGGGGGTAATTTCATTGTTGGAAATCTCCTTAGTAAATAGCCGTTTAAACTAGAAATAGGCACACCTCAAAGTTAATGTAGCGATCGCATGACAGCCACACAACCAGAGCAGGCTCAGCAGGCTCTTAAAAGGATTTATCTCATCAGTGGTCTGGGAGCTGATGAGCGTTTGTT
Organism: Leptolyngbya sp. PL-A3; assembly: GCF_039962325.1. NCBI lineage: Bacteria > Bacillati > Cyanobacteriota > Cyanophyceae > Leptolyngbyales > Leptolyngbyaceae > Leptolyngbya > Leptolyngbya sp. PL-A3. Next base: position 11,111 of record NZ_JAMPLB010000098.1, on the reverse strand, counting down.
TGAGCGGTTGAAATGGGAAGGCTATGAGCCCGTTCACATTCACTGGGAAAAGCCTCAACGGCAGGAGTCCATTGAAGACTACGCTAAGCGCCTGGCTGGGCAAATCACCACTCCCTGTCCTACTATTGTGGGCCTCTCCTTTGGTGGCATTATTGCCATTGAGATTGCCAAGCAAATTGACGTGGAATCGGTGATTGTCATTTCCAGCGCTAAAACGAGTTTAGAAATCCCTACGTATTTCAAGCTATTTCGCTGGTTTCCCATCTATCGCTGGTTTCCGTTCAAGCAAGTCCTGTGGGCTCTTTACTGGGTACTTTACTGGTTCTTTGGGGTGAGCAAACCTGAAGACCGCCAGTTGTTGAAGGCGGTTTTGATGGATACCGATATCGATTTTCTGCGGTGGGCCATGGAGCGGGTTGTGATGTGGAACAACAGTGTTGTTCCCGAACGCCTCTACCATGTGCATGGTATGGGCGATCGCATCTTCCCTCTTCGCTGGGCCAAACCTGATCTGCGAATTAATCAGGGCGGCCATCTGATGGTCTGGAACCAGGCAGAAGAACTTTCAACTTCGCTAGCTAAAATTCTCGCCCAGCACCAGCAACCCGAAAAACCTACACCTCTGCTGGTAACGGAATAAATTCTGATTCGGCAGGCACGGGAGGAAAGCGCCCGGCCTTCCAATCCTGTTTGGCCTGCTCAACACGTTCGGGACGGCTTGAGACGAAGTTCCACCATTTGATGCGATCGCCTACAGGTCCGCCCACTACCACACAGCGGGCAGGGTCAGAAGAGGCGATCGTCACTTCGCTACCGGGTTGCAGAATTGCCATTTGATACTGGGCCAGGGGTTCTCCATCAATACTCAACCCTGAGGTCACTGTATAAACAGCGCGTTCGCTATAATCCGCTGGCACGGTAAACTGTCCCTTCTTAGAAAACACCGCATCCAAATAGAGAATAGGTGAAAAGGCTTTGACGGGAGAAACATGCCCGAAGAATTGGCCTGCAACGACCGTGATGGTCACGCCATCCAATTGGCAGGTCGGAATTTCGCTAGCCGGGTAATGCTGGAATGAGGGCTCTACCTCTTCGTTGGCCTCGGGTAGGGCAATCCAGGTCTGAATACCGTGGAGGTGGGAGGATTGTTGGCGATCGCGCTCCGGTGTTCGCTCCGAGTGGGTAATCCCTCGGCCCGCTGTCATCCAGTTCACGGCTCCCGGCTGGATTTCCTGTACCGATCCCACACTGTCGCGATGCAATATCGCCCCTTCAAACAGATAAGTTACCGTCGCTAAATTAATGTGGGGATGTGGTCGCACATCCATGCCCTGCCCCGGCGGAAAAACCGCAGGCCCCATGTGATCAAAAAAAATGAATGGCCCCACCATCGATCGGGTTCCATGGGGTAACGAGCGTCGTACCTGAAACCCACCCAAATCCTGCACATGCGGTTCGAGAATCTGCGCAATGGAGGTTACCATAGGAGTTTGCCCAACAACACTGAGCTGATTATTTCACATAAGACAGGTGGCCGTACTTTAAGCATAAAACTCAAATGCTGTGCTGCCTGCGAAGCAGGCAGCACAGCATTTGAGTTTTATGCTTGGCTACTCGGCGGTGACGTAGGCTGCCGTGATGCCACCATCTACCAGGAAGGTGGAACCATTCACAAAGGATGACTCATCACTGGCGAGGAAGAGAGCCGCGTTGGCAATTTCAGGAGCTTTTGCGAAGCGGCCGGGGGGAATGTGGACTAAGCGGCGCTGACGACGAGCGGGGTCAGCTAGGAGTTCTTCGAGCAAGGGTGTTTCCACAGGGCCGGGGCATAGTGCATTCACACGGATGTTCTGGCGGGCGAACTCTACGGCAATTTCGCGAGTCATCGAGAGAACGCCGCCTTTGCTGGCGGTGTAGGCAGTTTGCGAGGTCGCTGCTCCCAAAATGGCTACAAAGGAAGCAGTATTAATGATCGAGCCTCCACCTGCTCGGAGCAGGGCCGGAATGCCATATTTGCAGCCTAAAAAGACACCTTTTAAGTTGATATTCATGGTCAAATCCCAAATGGCTTCTTCTGTGTCCAACACAGAGCCATCGTCAGGGTGAAAAATTCCGGCGTTATTGAACAGCACATTCAATCTGTCATAGGCTGATTCCGCAGCTTCAATCATCGCTTTTGTATCGGCAGCTTTCGAGACATCAGCACGGACAAAAGTTGCTTGCCCACCGGCCTCCTCGATTAAGGCAACGGTTTCATGACCCCCTGTTTCATTAACATCGCTGACGACCACTTGCGCCCCTTCCTTAGCAAATAGCAACGCTGATTCCCGGCCAATACCACTCCCTGCCCCTGTAATCAGAGCAACTTTATTCGCTAAACGCATACATACTCCTGGAATCACAAAATACTGCTATAGCACTGTGCCTGTAGATTTATCATGTTGATGTGTCGCACCATACATCAACGTCTTTCAGGGGATGCGATCGCACTTTGCTACATAGCAAATAGTTCTTGAATGGCGAAATAGGTGTGCCCATTCCACCAGCAGTTCTCAGTATGGGCATCAAAGCCAAGAGTTCGCGCCCGTAGGGCACGAACTCTTGGCTTTGATGCCCGAAAACCACGCGCCCTTGGCGCGCGGTTTTCGGGCCTGATTCCAAAATGAGAATTGCTGCCATTCCACCGTTCAAGAACTATTGAGCCTTAAATTGTGCATCAAAACTCAGAAGGGCAGTTTTTCTATCGCTTCGCGACAGAAAAACTGCCCTTCTGAGTTTTAGAAAGGTGCAGGATAGGAGCTTCTCCCAGGGCAGAGCCGTTTTGAGTTCTACCCTGCGAAATGTGACTAAAGGGCGGCGCTTGACTGCTTCCGCTCCCGCGCCGCTTCCACTAACCCCTGAAATAGGCGTTGATGTACGGGGTCTTGGGGAGATAATTCTGGATGCCATTGCACGGCTACAAGCCAGGGATGATGCCGATGCTCCACTGCTTCGACGACACCATCATCAGCGCGGGCGGCAGCTTGCCAGCAATCCGGTAGCGTGCGAACGGCCTGGTGATGCCAGGACATTACAACCAGATTCGTGACCTGAAGGATTTTGGCTAAGCGTGTTTCAGCCTCTATCTGAGCCGGATGGGTGATAGGGCGACGAGGGTTATCAAGACGGTGGGCCACTTGATCCCCATATACATCGGGGACGTGGGGAACGAGAGCGGCTCCTGTTGCCACGCTGAGGAGTTGCATGCCGCGACAAATTCCCAAAACGGGAATATCCCGTTGAAGTACCTGTTGAGCCAGGGCCAGCTCAAAATTATCCCGTTCTTCATCGACCAGATAAATGGTGTGATGGTGGTCACCGTCGTAGCGTTCGGGTGCAATATCACCGCCCCCGGCAAAAATTAAGCCATCAATGACTTCTAAAAACGGGGTCGGGTCGGCTTGCAGGGGAGGGAGTAGCAGGGGAAGGCCACCTGCTAATTGCACAGCGTCTATGTAGGCAGCAGGAAGGGTAAATTCGCCAGCCTCGCTGCGACTATAGGTGGTTATGCCAATGATGGGCGATCGCATATCTCAATTAAACTCCGTTTTGCTTGACAATACCTTCACCATTTTTTTCAAGCTCCTAATTTGGCATACGCGTTGGACACACAAAATTAAGGACTTGAGAAAAATGGCAAGCATGTTGGCTTGAAACCTGGAGTTTTTCCAGGGAAACAAGAATGGCTGTTTTCGAGCGCCATGCGTTGTACGGCACTTCAAAACGCCTATAACTTAAACTGAGTTAATTACGCGTTATTCGTCATTGTGTGCCTGGACAGGCAATTCAATGACAAATTCCGTGCCTTCGCCTGGGGTCGAGGTGAAGCGCAACGTGCCCCCGTGACGCTCAGTGATAATTTGGCGACAAATAGCTAACCCTAACCCGGTGCCTTTGCCAAGAGCTTTAGTGGTAAAGAAGGGGGTGAAAATTTGTTCTTGAACTTCTGGAGGAATGCCAGGCCCGTTGTCCTGAATACTAATCATCACCCAACCCGATCTAACAACATCGGTGTGGACAGAAATAGTAGGAGTATATTCAGGAGTGAGTTGATTTTTAGCGGGTGTTGTTCCTTGTAGAGCATCAATCGCATTCACCAACACATTCATGAAGACCTGATTCAACTGACCTGGAAAACATTCCACGAGAGGTAAGTTTCCATATTTACGCTGAACCTGAATACCGGGTTTCTTGGATTGAGATTTTAATCGATTGCTTAACAGAAGTAGAGTATTATCAATTCCTTCATGTAAATCTGTACTTTTATATTCCTCATCATCAAAGCGAGAAAAACGCTTTAGTGCTTTGATAATTTCAGAGGTGCGATCCGCACCGATTTGCATAGAGCTAAGTAGTTTAGGTAGATCTTCTTTGAGAAATTCTAAGTCGATCTGTTCTGCGGTTTTCTCAATGTCTGGGGGTGGCTCTGGATAGGCGAGTTGGTAAAGATTGAGAATGTTCAGTAAGTCCAGCATGTAATGCTGGGCATGGGACAGGTTGCCAACCAGAAAGTTGAGGGGATTATTCAATTCGTGGGTCACACCAACCAGCATCTGTCCCAGGGTCGCCATCTTATCGGCCTGAATCAGGTTGTGGGTCGTGGCATTTACTTCAGAGCGTGAAATGACGATGAATACCTTCCAGTACACTTCCGGAACATGGAAGAGAAAGGCGATCGCGGGTTCCTGCAATAGCCCATCTCGATCCAGTTCGTATTTTTGAAAAAGGTAGTCGGTGCGATCGCTACTGTTTAATGGATCTGCCAGGATGGCAGCAAACATCTGCCCTTCCTCATACTCCATATCAGAGCCTTGGCTCAAAATTTGTGCAATGTCAGCATAGGAAGATGAGCGAGCGGAAGCTTCTCCCAGGACTACCCCATCCATCTCGTTGACCATGGTGAGGAAGGGCGAGAACAGTGGAAAAGTTTCGACAAATTCGTGAATTGAAATAAATTTTTCCAGTTTTTTCCCATGACGGGTGGTGTAGGTTCGTGTCACCTGCTCACGATCTGGAAACGTAATAAATTGATTATTTCGGTCCAATATGAAAATATAGCCGCCAGATTTTTGTTGCCACCAATTAACCCTGGTTTGCAGGCTTTCTAATGTGAGATCAACAGTGACAACCCCAGCAAAGTTTGCATCTTTAAAGATGGGGGTGGTGCAGGTGATCATCAACTCACGAGAGTAGGGGTCCATATAGGATTTACTCCAAAGGCTCTGGCCGGGTTTAGCATACGGTCCTACTACATACCAGCTTTCACGGTGATAACCCGCTTCAGCTTGATTGTAACCATCCAAAAAAACTAAGGTTCCGGCAGAATTTCGAGCCCAAAAAAAGCTGCAGCGTTCTTTATCGGGATGAAATTGATAGGGTTCGAACCAGATGCCACCGCCTGCAATGAGGCGATCGCCCTGATAGTTCAGCACTTCTGGCACAACCTGCTGAATGAGTTCATCGTGAGGTGGTAAATGGGCAACGGTTAGGGCGATACTACGGGCTAATGTTTCCATCTCTCGCAACTGTGTAAAGAGATGGAGAATGAACGCACTCCCAATCTGCCCTGTGAGTTGCGATGACTCTAGAAGAAACGGATTTTTGAGCTGAGGACTCATGTTTAAAGGCGTGCCGCAGGTTACCGAATACGTTTTATATTGTCCCGTATTGGTTAATACTTCTAGATTAAAAGACGCTCTCAGTAAAAAAAGGTGCGCATCCAATTATCTCTTACCTGAGGCTCAATTCTGGCTTGACCCTTAATAAACATCTTGAAGAATTTTTTGAAGGAGATTTACTGTGATTAACCTCAGTTCGGGATAAGCGGCAGTGCTCATTTTGGCGTGCGCTTTGCGCACGCCAAAATGAGCGTTTTCGAGTGCCGCGCAACGCGCGGCACTCGAAAACGCCCTTAATCCGAACTCAGGTTAATTAACTTCAGTCTGGACTAAGCTGAAGTGCCCATTTTGACATGCGCTTTGTGCATGTCAAAATGGGCGTTTTTGAGTGCTGTGTAACCTATGTCACTGGAAAATGCCCTTAACCCGAAATTAGGTTAATGGCTCATTAAGCCTATCAGTCGCTTAACTCATCGGGCCCAAGATACTGTAATGCTCGTTTGGTAGACATTTCAGCATTTTGGGCCTGATATTTAGTGATAGCCGTCTACGGACTAAGCCCGTTCAAAGTAGCGGGCACGCTCCCAACTCGTGACAATCTCATCAAATTTACGTTGTTCTGTGCGGAAGAAATGTAAGTAATGTTCCACGACCTCATTTCCTAAGGCTACGCGTACCCACTCGCTTTTACTTAATTCATGAATAGCTTCATTGAGCGTCTTCGGTACCTGTTGTAATCCCTGCGCTTCGTACACATCCCCTTCAAACATCGGGGGTGGTTCAATCTGATTTTTGATGCCGTCTAGCCCCGCTGCCAGGGTCACGGCATAAGCTAAATAGGGGTTGGCATCGGCTCCCGGCGCTCGACACTCAATGCGTAGTGCTGGACCATGACCGAGCACACGAAAACCGGCGGTGCGGTTGTCGTAGGAGCAAGCGATACCTGTAGGTGCGAAGGAACCTGCCACATAGCGTTTGTAGGACGTGGGATAGGGGGCGTAGAAGGCAAAGATTTCGCGAATGTGGGCCATCCATCCTCCCAGGAACCAGCGGAATAGCGGTGACCCATGTACTTTGCCGTAGGGTTCATCCCCCGGAAACAACGGCATCTCTCCGGCCTTATCCCACAGGCTGACGTGCAGGTGCATACTGGACCCGGCATAGCGCTCGTCCCACTTGGCCATGAAGGTAATGGCAACTTCGTTGAGCCAGGCAATTTCCTTCGCAGCATGTTTGTAGAGAACATGACGATCGCACATCTCCAAAAAGTCTGCATAGCGCAGGTTAATCTCCTGTTGCCCCGGCCCCCATTCCCCTTTGGAAAACTCCACGGGGATGCCAGAACGATCGAGGTGTTTGCGAATTTCCCCAATCACAAACTCTTCTTTGGTGCCCTGAAAGATGTGGTAGTCCTCAATGTAATGGCCAATCGGTTCCAGGTCGTGGTAGTTCTTGGCCCGTGCTTCTTCAAAGGTGTCGTTAAAGACGTAGAGTTCCAGTTCAGATGCGCCCATCAGGGTGTAGCCGAGGGAGTGGGCGATCGCTAACTGATGCTTCAAGATATTGCGAGGAGCCACCGCAACAGGTACATCTTCCTCTTCGTTAATCACATCGCACAACACAATGGCGGTGTCTTCCAGCCAGGAGGCTCGGCGCAAAGTGCTGAGGTCAGGCACCAGGCGAAAGTCACCATAACCTGTAGCCCAACTGGTAAAGGCATATCCGGGTACGGGGTCCATCTCCATATCGCAGGCCAGCAGATAGTCACAGGCATGAACGCTGTGTTTCAACACGTCATTCACAAAGTAATGGCCGGTAATGCGCTTGCCCATGAGCCGACCGTAGAGATCGGGAAAAACCGTCAGAATGGTTTCAATGTGTTCATCTTCAACCAGTTGTATCAGTTCTTCGACGGTGAGCATTCCGCGGGGTGGGAGTTTGTTCATGGGAAGCCAAAGATGAAAAACAACAGGATGTGAAAATTGGTCGTGAGAATTTACACCAAATTTTTGCCAGACTAATCTGCAATAAAGACACTTTTCAGTTCGCTGTAATGCTCCAAAACGGCGAGGCCCAATTCTCGGCCCAACCCGCTTTGTTTGTAGCCGCCGAACGGAGCTTCTAAATGAACGCTGTGGCCGGTGTTGATGGAGATGACACCCGTTTCGATGGCTTTGGCAACACGGAGGGCACGGCTGATGTCGCGCGTCCAAAGGGAGCCAGAGAGCCCGTAGAGACTCTGATTAGCGATCGCCACTGCTTCCGCTTCTGTGTCGAAGGGCATGGCACATAGCACCGGGCCAAAGATTTCCTCACGAAAAACTTTCATCTCGGGGGTGACATCGGCAAACAAGGTGGGTTGCAGGTAGGCTCCATCCTTCAGCGCTTCCTGTATAGGAGGCGCGCCACCGACAATGAGTTTTGCCCCTTCAGACTTGCCGGAGTCAATGTAGAACTGGACGCGATCGCGCTGCCCCATCGACACCAGAGATCCTATTTCGGTGTCATTCTCTAAGGGCAAGCCCAGCTTTAAGTCCTTGAAGGCGGCTTCCAGACGCTAGATAAACTCGGTGTAGATGGGGCGTTCGACCAGGAGGCGCGATCGTGCGCAACAGTCCTGTCCGGCATTTCCCAACACGCTCCATACGGCTTTGGGGACGGCTTTATCCAAATCCGCATCAGCAAAGACGAGATTAGCGGATTTGCCTCCCAGTTCCAGGGTGACGCGCTTAATATCCTCCGCAGCCAGCCGCATGGCCTGTTTTCCAACCTCCGTAGAGCCTGTGAAGGAGATTTTGCGCACAAGCGGATGGCGGATCAGGGCTTCTCCAGCTTCAGTACCCGAACCGGGGACGATGTTGAAGACGCCTGAAGGAACGCCTGCTTCTAAGGCCAATTCGCCCAACCGTAGCGCGGTAAGAGGGGTCAGGCTGGCAGGCTTTAGCACCAGGGTATTACCCATGGCCAGGGCCGGGGCAACTTTCCAGGCAGTAATGGCGAGGGGAAAATTCCAGGGTGCAATCAGCCCACACACGCCGATGGGTTCCCGAAAGGTGAGGCTGGTGCCTGCCGCAGCAACGGGGTTAATGGTGCCCCCAATTTTGTTAATCGCTCCGGCATAAAACTCAAAGCAATCCGCTGTGAGATCTACCTCTTCTCGTGCTTCGCGAATAGGTTTGCCTACATTGCGGCTCTCTAACTGGGCGAGGCTCTCCCGCTCATTACGAATTAAACGCGCCAGGTTCAAGAGGATTTGGGTGCGATCGCGACTATTCACCCGTCGCCACTCGCTCCGGGCCTGCTCTGCGACCTGTACGGCCCGATCAATATCCTCGGCTCCTCCCCTAGCTACGGTTTTCCAGGCTTCCCCTGTTGCGGGGTCGATCAGCGTCGTTTGTTGACCTGAGAGAGCGGCGGTGCGATCGCCTCCAATTAAAAGCAATTCATCTGTCACGAACAACTACCTTTGAGGTTGTGATGGAAGAAACCGTTCATTCTTCGTGTGCATAGCACACGAAGAATGAACGTTCTACTGATGCATATGGGGACTATGGGTCTGCTCAATTTCTCGCATGGCGTGACCAACTAAGGCATCTTCTTCTTCGGGGGCCCGAGCGACCAGCTTCTTGCGGCTGTAAAACACGAAGTAGGCAATCATTGTTGCCAGGAAAATGGCGACACCCCAAACCCCAGGACGGTAGGCGGCATCTGAGAAACAGGCCAGCAGGGCAACGAGGGATAGCACAGCACCAACAGCCGCACCAGGAATCCCCAAAGGGCTGAGGTAAGGACGGTTCAATTGGGGGCGAGTAATTTTGAGCCGGATGTAAGCGAGCATCACCATCGTGTAGGAAATTACCGCTCCAAACACTGCCATATTCAGCAGGGCCGGGCCAACCGTGGCTCCTCCAAACTGAATCATAAAGGCACAGGCTAAACCAATGAAACTGCTAACGATAACGGCGATCGCCGGAGTATGCCACTTGCTGACAATTGACATCCAGCGGGGATAGTAGCCCGCCCGTGATAGGGAAAACATGACTCGCCCCGCCGCATAGAGAATGGTATGGAAACTAGCAACCAAACCTGTCAATGCCGCAATGGTCAGCAATCGAAAGATCAGCCCATCCCCAAAAATCACCCGAAAGCCGTCGGCAATAGGGGCACCGCTCACCCCAATCGCAGCAGCCCCAGTCAACGTTGTCCCATCCGCAGCCGTCACCTCGACAGGAAGCCCCGGATTGAGCACCAACACCAGCAGCGATAGACCCAACAGGGTGGCAATGCCCCAGATTAAGGCTTTCGGAATGTCACGCACTGTGTTGTGGGCTTCCTCTGCAGCCAGGGGCAACTGTTCAATTGCTAGATAAAACCACATGGCATAAGGTAGAGCTTTGAAAACCCCAATACCCCCAAAAGGTAGCCAGGCAGGATTGTTACCCTCAGGTGGAATATTGAACAGCAAACTACCATCAAACTTGCCGGAGAAGATAACAGAAATCCCAAAGATAATCAGGATGGCGGCGGCGATCGCCGTGACCACCATGCCAACTTTCAGGGTCAACTCAACCCCACGGATATTAATAAAGGCAAACAGTGCGTAGTACAGCACCCACCACACGGGCACAGGCACCCCAGGAATCAGGGTTTGCATATAGGCTCCGATGAAGAATACGACCACGGCTGGAGTGATCACATATTCAATGGTGTCGGTGACGCCACAAACAAACCCACCCAACGGTCCGAAGGCATTTCGTGTAAAAGAGTAGAACCCACCGGCATGAGGTAATGCAGCGGTTAACTCTGCAATACTGAACACCATGCAGACATACATCACTGCCATGAGAAGGGTGCCGATCGCCAATCCACCAAAACCACCTGCCCCAAGTCCAAAGTTCCAGCCCGAGAAATCACCGGAGATAACGGCTCCGACACCTAAAGCCCATAGCAAAATCCACCCAGCACTGCGACGTAATTTTCTTTTTTCTAGATAATCATCGCCAACATCTTCATAGCGAACAAAACCGCCTTTTTGATCGGGATCGTTCATAATAGGGTCTCAGAAGAAATAAATGTCTGTGGAATGCCGAGAAGAATGATGGGCAATAAAATATCACGGAGTCCTCTCACCCTTTTGCCCATGTAGAACACCTTAAGCTTTTCTTTGTAAAAGCTGTGGAATTCTATTTCAATCATCCCAGGGTTCGTTTTAAGGGTTGTTTTTGGTACACAAAAAAACTTAAAACCAGTTTTAAAGGGGCTTCAGTTTGCCTATGTTTGAAGTTGCAAGGTGCTTTGTGCCTTCCAACTTCAAACATAGGTTGATCTCCGCCGTTAAGTACTAGTGGGTCATCTGGCGTGAGTATTGCCATTTCAGGTGGAGCATTTCAGGCCACCAAGGACTGGGTTACAGCCCCAGACCCTCCTAATCGATGCTTAGGTCGTTTAGATCGC
>NZ_JAMPLB010000097.1:0-20103 GCF_039962325.1 Leptolyngbya sp. PL-A3 | reverse complement strand
GCGATCTAAACGACCTAAGCATCGATTAGGAGGGTCTGGGGCTGTAACCCAGTCCTTGGTGGCCTGAAATGCTCCACCTGAAATGGCAATACTCACGCCAGATGACCCACTAGTAGGGATGTGGAATTTCACCTCACCTTCCTCTCTCGTATCTCACCCGATTGAGAAGAGGTGTAATTTTTCATTTAGTCATACTTCCTACTTAAGCAATACGGATGAGCCAATAGCCCTAATTTTTCCCGCTGCTAAATAGAGTTCTGCAATAGATGCGCGTAGTTTCACATCTTATTTCATAGCTTTATTCAGTACCACCTCATTTTTCAGTAAGGTACAGGAGGCGATCGCTCCCTCGACTCATCCATAATGAAGAGCGATTCATCCCACATTTCCTTATGAGCGAGCCGCCGTCCATCCTGATCGTTGATGACGAACCTAATAATTTTGATGTCATTGAAGCATTTCTACTTCAGGAAGGTTATCAACTTCACTACTGCTCCCTGGGCTCCAACGCAATCGAGAAATTATCAGTATTCTGCCCCGATGTCATTCTTCTGGACGTGATGATGCCCCAGATGGATGGGATTGAAGTATGCCGCCACATCAAAGCAGATCCAGCCTGGCAATCAACGCCTATCATCATGGTCACAGCCTTAACCGCAAAGGAGGATTTGGCCCGTTGTCTGGAGGCCGGAGCGGACGACTTCATTAGCAAACCCGTCAATGCTCTAGAACTCCGTGCCCGTGTCCACTCGATGCTGCGAATTAAACAGCAGCACGACCATTTGGAACGACTGCTACAACTGCGACAAGACATGGTGTGCTTACTGGAGAGCACTCTAGATGGAGTAAGGGGAAGTATTACTCGTTCTTTACCCCATGAATTCAACACACCTATCAATGGCATTTTGGGAGCTATTGATCTGTTATTAAATGCTCCAGAAAACTTGGATCAGAGCGAGCGAGAGGAACTTCTCGGCTTAATTCAAAAATCTGCAAAGCGGATGAATCGGCTGATTCAAAACTTTTTGATCTATGGGCGATTAGAACTGATTACTAGTGACCCAGAAGCCATTGAAAAAGCCAGGGGCCAAACCCATATTACCCCTGCTAAGGTATGGATTACGACCAGTGCCCAACGGCTGTCTGAGCAGGCAAAGCGCCAAACAGATATAACCTGCACTATCGAGGATAGTATTCTCTCCATCTCTGAGAAAGACCTTCAGAAAATTACAGAAGAATTACTCGATAATGCCCTAAAGTTTTCTCAACCCGGCAGCCCTATTCAAGTTGTCGGAAAACCTGTCGGTGAACTCTTTCATCTGTCCATCCTGAATTATGGACGGGGTATGAGTGATGAGCAAATTGCTCAGATTGGCGCTCTAGTTCAATTTGACCGAAAGAGTTATGAGCAACAAGGTTCTGGCCTTGGCCTAGCCATCGTCAGCAAAATGATGCAACTCTATGGTGGGACATTCTCCATACAGAGTGAGACGAATGGAAGAACAACTGTAGAATTGGAAATACCTGTTTTAGCCGATTAACTCCATAGCTCAAACATCTTCTGAGAACTACCTACATTAGGGGAAATGACTAAATATTCCCTCTAATGTAGGTAGTTCGATTCTTATTAGGGTGATAGGTTCTACCCATCACCCTAATAAGAATTTGTCAATTATGAAATGAGTGTGACCATGGAGCAAGAGCGTGTGGGCATAATTACATAAAAAATGCTGTACCACTCGCGATACAAGCAGCATAGCGTTTTGAACTTTATGTGTAATTGAGTTGAGCTACTCCATCACCAGGAAAGTTTCTTAAATAGCCAGCAGAGTTTGTTATTTCTTTGCCTTTTGGGCGAACACTAAGAGCGTTATTGGGTCAACCTTGCCAGACCCATCTTTGTAATTCCAGTGGGACAGGTCTATGGCTTCTAGCCAGGTTTTTCTGGTTGAGGCGGATACTCAAACGCAGGCCACCCTTCAAGCAACCCTTGAAGGGTGTGGATGGGTCTGTGAGGTAGCTACTCCCGACGGGATAGCGACAAACGATGCCAGAACTATTGCGCTACTAGCATCCTGCCGAGTTGCTCTACTGACGAGCAGCATGGGGGCAGAAGCGCTACTTCCCATGCTGGCCCACTGTATTCATGAAGGCATTGCTGTAGTCGTTGGTGTTCAGCCAGGAGAAGAGGACTTAGCTCTGGCCTGCCTTGAGCAGGGAGCGGCAGACTACATTTTGCAGGACCCGAACAATGGCTATCTGAAACTGCTAGGGATAAAGCTCCGACGGGTCATGGAGCAGGCGAGCGCCCCAGAACACTACCACACCGAAACCCCACCGCAATGGCTGCTGGCTGGCACCGTTCCTGTAGAGTTGAAACCTCAACAGGCTCTAGCAGTGCAGAATGTCAGCCAGTCCCTGCTTCAGAGTATTTATGAGGGCACGGCTGAGTCAATCTTCACCATTGACCTCTCACCCGATGGAGAATTCTATTACAGCGGGCTAAATCCGGCCCATGAGCGGCAAACGGGTTTGTCTAATGCCGACCTGTGTGGCAAAACTCCTGAAGACATCCTGCCATCCGAAATGGCTCAGGTGGTGCGGCAGCGTTATGAAACATGTTTTCGAACAGGGGAGCACCTGATTTACGAAGAGCACCTTCCATTTCAGGGAAAAGATTTGTGGTGGCTCACACGGTTATCGCCACTGAAACGGGAGGACGGCACTGTCTACCGCATTGTCGGTTTTACCACCGACATTACCGAGCGCAAGCAGATGGAACAAAGCTTGCGCCGCAGCGAAGAAATGAACCGGGCTCTGGTACAAGCTATTCCTGACTATCTCATTCGGATGCATCGGGATGGCACCTATTTAGATATCCGGAACCGGGGCAGTATTCACCTGTTCAACCCTGCAGCCAGTGTACCTGGATCGCACCTCAACCAGAGCCTTCCCCCAGATCTAGCAGAACGTCGCCGCTACTACACCGAGCAAGCCATTCACACGCAACAGCTGCAAACCTATGAGCAGAAGGTGGAGATGCAGGGTGCATGTTATTACGAGGAGGTGCGCATAGTTCCCTGCAGTGGGGATGAGGTTCTCATCATCATTCGGGATGTCACCGACCGCAAGCTAGCGGAGCAAGCACTGCTGGAAAGTGAAGAGCGTTTCCGGCAAGTAGCGAACAACATCAACGAGGTGTTTTACCTGTCAGACCTGCGTTGCCCCCAAATGTTATACGTCAGCCCAGCCTATGAAACCATTTGGGGCCGCTCCTGCCAAAGTTTATATGATTCTCCGGCGTCATTTCTAGAAGCAATTCATCTGGACGATCGCCCCCAAATCCTCTCTGCCCTTGAGCAACAAACCCTGGGTCAGGCAACGCATTGTGAGTACCGGGTTGTGCAGCCCAATGGTGGTGTTCGGTGGGTGAGCGATCGCAGTTTTCCCATCCGCAACGAGGCAGGCGAGGTATACCGATTCTGTGGCATTGCCGAAGATATCACCGAACAGCACCAATCCACTGAAACACTACACAACCTGGTAGAAGGGGCGGCAGCAACTATCGGGGAGAACTTCTTCCCAGCCATGGGGCACTACATTGCTACAGCTCTCAATGTGCGCTACGTCATCGTTAATCGCACTCAGGGACATTTTCAGGAAACATTGCTGTTGTGGGCCGATGGCAAAGTTTGCCCTAACATTCAATTTCCAACCAATACCGTTCCTTGCGGTGTCACGATAGCCCAGGGTCAGTACTACTGCCCGCAACAGTTGCAGCAACAGTTTCCAGATGCCCCTGTACTGGCAGACATCGGTGCCGAGTCCTATTTTGGGGTCGTGCTTACCCGGAGTTCGGGGGAAGTCATCGGAACCCTCTGTGTTGTGGATGACAAGTCTTTCACCCGACATGAGCGGGCAACCGCTATCCTTCGGGTATTTGCGGCGCGGGTCAGTGCCGAACTGGAACGGCAGGAAGCGATGGTGGCACTCCATCAGCTCAACCAGGATTTAGAATTCCGCGTTAGCGAACGCACTGCTGCCCTGCAACGAGTGAATAACAAAATGCAGCAGGCGATCGCCCAACAGCAACACCTGGCCGAAGAGTTGCAGAACATGAGCGATCGCCTGAGCCTGGCCATCACCTCAGGCGGCATCGGCATCTGGGAATGGGACATTGTCCAGAACAGCATTGCTTGGGATGACCGCATGTACGCGTTGTATGGCGTCAAGCGGGAAGACTTTGGCAGCGCCTATGCAGCCTGGCTCCACGCGATTCATCCCGATGACCGAGCCGAAGCGCAACAGGTTTCAGAGCAAGCTCGCCGAGGTGAGCGCGATTACAACACCGAATTTCGGGTTGTTCACTCAGGTGGCTCCATTCATTACCTCAAAGCCCATGCCCTGGTGCAGCGTGACGAGCAGGGTACTGCCCTCCGCATGATTGGCATTAACTACGACATCACCGAGAGCAAGCGCGATAAAGCAGCCCTGGAACGTCGGGAACAATATCTGATGACCCTGGTGGAAGTTCAGCAGCAACTGATTGGTAGCCAGGGCATCCTTTCCGGTTATCACAAGATCTTGGAGCATCTAGGGCAACTTTCTGGGGCCTCGCGGGTTTATTTGTTCCGCAATCATGATGATGAAGCCGGACAGTTATTCAGCAGCCAGCAGGTGGAGTGGTGTGCCGAGGGCGTTATGCCCCAAATCCACAACCCAGCCCTACAAAATCTTCCGCTGCAAGCCTTATTGCCACGCTGGGTTGAGGTTTTGTCCCGGGGAGAGGCGATTAGCAGCCGTGTCATTGACCTGCCGGAATCGGAACAGATTATTCTGAAAACACAGGATATTCTCTCCATTATGGTCTTGCCATTAATTGTGGATGGGGTGTTCTGGGGGCTGATTGGATTTGAGCGGCGCGATCGCGAAGTTCTCTGGGAAGCTTCGGAAACCCATTTACTGCGATCGGCAGCCTGGACTTTATCGCTCGACCAGAAGCGGCGACAGTCGGAAATCGCCTTACAGGAAAGTGAAGCTCGCTATCGAGCCATTCTCGAAGCCATGCCCGACCTGTTGCTGCGGCTGCACCGAGATGGCACCTGTCTGGATTGTATTTTGCCGGCTCGTAGCCCTAGCGACCGTTTTTTGGAAGTGCATCAACACATCTCAGAAGTGCTGCCTCCCGAACTGCTGGAATACCAGCTGGCAGCAATCCATGCAGCCATTACGACTGGAGAACTTCAGATCTACGAACACCAGTTCACGAAAGATGAAGGGTGCGTTGGCGAAGAAATCCGTGTTCTGGCTATTAATGAAGATGAGGTGCTAGTGGTCGTGCGGGATATTACCGCGCGTCTACGAGCTGAGCTGGAACTGCAACGCAACCGAGATTTGCGTGATGCCTTCTTTGATGAATCGACCGATGCTCTGTTTCTGGTTGATCCTGAAACCGATTTGATCACCGATTGCAATGATCGGGCCGTCGAGATGTTTGAGGCCGAGAACAAAGGTGACTTGCTTAATATTTGCGGCAATTTGTTGCAGCGCTATCCCTTTCCCGTCGAGGAACTGGAGGCGATCGACCAGGAAATGCAAAGCACTGGGTTCTGGAACCGGGAAATCGAATATGTCACTCAGAAAGGTCATGTTTTCTGGGCTAGCATTGCCGGAACCCAAATTTCTGTGGCCGGGGCCGTTACCCAACTGCTACGCCTGACCGACATTAGCCATCGTAAGGAAATTGAGTTTCGCCTGAATCAACAGGTGGAAAAAGAGCATTTACTGATTTCCATCTTGCAGCGGATTCAGGAGACCCGGGATGTTAATGCCATTGTAGAGACCGCCGTGAAAGAAGCCCGCGCGCTCATCCAATCGGATCGTGTGCTGGCCTATCAGATTTTTAGCGATCGCTCAGGACAAGTGGTTGCTGAGGCAACGGCCCATCCCTGGCAACGAGTACTGACCGGTGAACTCTCTCCAAAAGCCTTTTCAGAGGCCTGCTACGAGCTCTATCTGCAGGGCAACATTAATGTCGTAAATGATCGCACCCAAACTCCCATCACGGAATACATGGTGGAGTTTATGGATGATTTCAACGTTCAGGCCAAGCTAGTGGTGCCCATCGTGCAGCAGGAGACCCAGCAATTATGGGGACTTTTGATAGCCCATGAGTGTGCAACCCCCCGCCAGTGGCAACAGGAGGAAATCACGCTCCTGCAACAACTGGCCGACTATCTAGCCGTAGCAATTCGCCAATCTGCCCTGTATTGCCAATTAGAAGTAGAACTCAACGAACGCAAGGTAGCTGAAACCAACCTGCAAAATGCCAATCAGGAATTGCAGTCCGTTAACGTCCAGTTGGCTCGGGCAACCCGTCTCAAGGATGAGTTTTTAGCAAGTATGAGCCACGAACTACGAACTCCCTTGAACGCTATTTTAGGGATGTCTGAGGGGTTACAGGAACAGGTATTTGGTAGCCTGACTGCAGCGCAAGGGAAGGCGATCGCCACCATTGACCGCAGTGGTCGCCACTTGCTCGACCTGATTAACGACATTCTTGATTTAGCAAAAATTGAATCTGGCAAATTGGAACTTCAAGCTTTGCCAACCTCCATTCGCGACCTCTGTCTCTCCAGCCTCAGTCTGATTAAACAATTAGCTCATCAAAAAAACATTCAATTAGATATTCAGATTCCGGCTAATTTGGGCACTATTCGAGTAGACGAGCGACGTATGCGCCAGGTCTTGCTGAACTTGCTGAGCAATGCCGTCAAATTCACTCCAGAGGGCGGCCGAGTTACCCTCGCCATTACCCTGGACGACTTGCAGGAAAACATCCAGTTCAACGTCATCGATACCGGAATTGGCATTGCCGCAGAGGATATGGCGAAGTTGTTTCAATCTTTTGTGCAAATCGACAGTCGGCTGAACCGCCAGTATGCTGGCACTGGGCTGGGCCTGGCACTGGTTCGACGAATTGTGGAGATGCATGATGGAACGGTTGAGGTCAAAAGTAGTCTGGGACAGGGCAGTCAATTTATTGTGACATTGCCCTATCGCACAACCAATTTAACCTTCTCCGCAGGTTCCTGGGAATCTTCATCGCCCCCTCCATTCGTTGCTGGAGTCGAGACGCCGGAAGACCCATCGAAACATCGGCCCCTGGTACTGCTTGCCGAAGACAATCAGGCAAACATCGACACCTTTAGCAATTACCTGACGAGTTGCGGGTATCGCATGCTAACAGCACTGAATGGGCATGAGGTGATGAATTTGATTCAGGCTCACCACCCTGATGTAATTCTGATGGATATCCAAATGCCGGGAATTGACGGACTGGAAGCAACTCAGCGGATTCGATCACTACCGGGAATGGAAGCGATACCGATTATTGCACTGACAGCACTGGCTATGCCTGGGGATCGCGATCGCTGCCTGGCTGCTGGAGCTAGCGAGTACCTGACGAAACCGATTCGGCTGCGGCATCTGGTCGATACTATCGCTCGATTTTTATCCCGCTAGGAGCATCACGTTGTATGGGTAACCAAAGTTTGGGTAAGCGCCCATCTCTTTTAATCGTCGATGATGAACTCGACAATTTTGATGTCCTCGAAACCCTCCTGCTGCGGGAAGGCTATGACCTCCACTATGCCCCTCATGGCGTGGCGGCTTTAGCATTTCTAGAAAGCTCACCACCCGATGCCATACTACTGGATGTGATGATGCCCGGGATGGATGGCATTGAGGTGTGCCGACGCATCAAATCCAGCCCGACCTGGAACCATCTTCCCATCATTATGGTGACAGCCCTCACGGCGAAGGAGGATCTTGCCCGCTGTCTGGATGCCGGGGCCGATGACTTCATCAGCAAGCCGGTAAATGCCCAGGAGTTGCGCGCCCGTGTTCGCTCGATGTTGCGGATTAAACAGCAGCACGACAACTTACAAAGCGTCATGCAATTACGGGAGGACATGGTCAACATGATGGTGCATGACCTACGCACTCCCCTGGCGATCATCCTCATGGCCGCGTACATCATGAAGATGCCCGATCGCACCCCTGAAGAACTGGATAAAAATGTTGATCGCATTGAGCAAGCCGGATATCAACTGCAATCGCAGATTGATAGCCTGTTGCTCATGGCAAAACTAGAATCAGGGACGATGGCACTGAATCGGACGAGCGTTGACCTACATCATCTCTGTCTGGCAGCGGTCGATGAGTTTGAGGGAATTGCCAGCCAGCGTCAGGTAACCCTTACGGCTAAACTGCCACCTGCTGGTCATTTGATTACAGTCGATGCCAATATCTTTCGCCGAGTTATCGACAATCTTTTGTCAAATGCTATCAAGTTTTCCTGCCTTGACAGTGAAGTAGTTTTAGAGATGGAATATCTTAGCTCAGGAAACGCAATGATCCGAGTGAAGGACTCTGGTTTTGGCGTTAACGCCGCGGTGAAGCAAAGTATTTTCGAGAAGTTTGAAATTGGTACATTTCTTGAAAATGTGCCTCAAATTGGCTTGGGGCTGGCGTTTTGCCGAATGGCGATTGAAGCCCATGGCGGCAAGATTACTGTAGAAGACAATATTCCCCAAGGGGCTATTTTCTCGGTGTACTTGTAAGTTCACAATTCCAGCAACAAGTAAAAAACGGTTCTAAGCCCATATATAACCCTTTCTGATCGGATGGGGTATGAGAGATGGATGTGGGACGAAGTTTCACATCCATCTCTCATACCTCACCCGATCAGAAAATACTGTAAATGGTACAAAACAGTTGATTGATAACGTGCGATGTATTGCTTATATGTTACGCAGGACTTGATAAATCCCATCCCTGGAGGATGTTTAGAGTTTAAATTTCTTGTAGGCTAATCCACGGATAAATTAGTCTTTTAACATGTTAGCGTCAATGCCTGCGGGCTTGTCTGAGTTGACAATATACCCGTGCTCCAGGGATTTTGGTTACTCTAATTTCATACTTCATGCCAATTTATCCCGTTAATTAAATCAGGTGACTTCAACCCAGAGATTCTATCCATGACATCCTTCATTCAACAGGAACCTGCACTTCAGCCACTGGATGCCTACAACCAGCAACTCATGGCACAAGTGCACCCGCCGGATTGGGTCAATCCTCAACCAGCGGATTGCTACGACCTGGTGGTGGTTGGGGCGGGAACGGCTGGATTGGTCGTGGCAGCAGGTGCAGCAGGATTAGGGTTAGGGCTGAAAGTGGCTCTGATTGAAAAAAGCTTGATGGGAGGCGATTGCCTCAATGTCGGGTGTGTACCGTCTAAGTGCGTAATTCGCTCCTCGCGAGTGGTAGCGGATATGCGTGATTCCGCAGCATTTGGAATTCAGCCACCGGAGGCGATCGCCATCGACTTCCCCGCTGTTATGGAGCGCATGCGGCGCATCCGAGCCGAAATCAGTCCTCACGATTCTGTAGAACGGTTTCAGAAGTTGGGGATTGATGTGTTTTTGGGACGAGCGAAGTTTGTGGATGGAGGGGCGATCGCTGTTCAAGACAGCCTCCTGCGTTTCAAAAAAGCTGTCATTGCCACTGGAGCCCGTGCCAGCTCACCTGATATTCCTGGCCTCGAAGAAGTTGGCTATTTAACGAATGAAACTGTCTTTTCCTTAACTCAGCGGCCGCAACGCTTCGGGGTGATTGGAGGCGGCCCAATCGGGTGTGAAATGGCTCAGGCATTTCAGCGGTTAGGCAGTGAGGTAACACTGCTGCACAATCGCAGCCACCTGCTCGACCGCGAAGATATCGATGCCGCCGACATTATCCAGCAACAGTTCCAACGGGAGAAAGTGAACCTATTGCTGGATGCCACCATTGAACGAGTCGAGAAGACGGATGCGGGCAAGGTGATTCACTATCGCCAGAGTGGTGAGTTGAAAACCGTTGTAGTGGATGAGATTTTAGTGGGAGCGGGGCGATCGCCCAACGTAGAAGGGCTCAACCTGGAAGCAGTTGGAGTCGAGTACGACACCCACAAGGGCGTCAAGGTAAACGACTACCTCCAAACTACCCATCCGCGCATTTATGCAGCTGGCGACATCTGCATGAACTGGAAGTTCACCCACGCTGCCGATGCTGCTGCCCGTATCGTGATTAAAAATACGCTGTTTGCCCCCTTTGGCCTGGGCCGTAGCAAGCTCAGTAGTTTAGTCATGCCCTGGGTTACCTATACCGACCCAGAGATTGCGCACGTGGGGCTATACGAAGCAGAAGCCCAGGCTCAAGGCTTGAAGACTCAAACCATCACGATTCCGATGTCGGACGTTGACCGAGCGATGGCTGATGGTGAGACTGAAGGATTTGTCAAAATCTTACACCAGCAAGGTTCCGACAAGATTTTGGGAGCAACGATTGTGGCTCGTCATGCGGGAGAGATGATTAGTGAGGTGACGTTGGCGATCGTCACTAAACAAGGCCTTAGCGCCCTTTCTGGTGTGATTCATCCCTACCCAACTCAAGCGGAAGGGATTAAGAAAGCAGCAGATACGTATCGACGCACGTTGTTGACCCCTCGAACGCGATCGTTCCTTAAGTTGCTGACCCGATTTAGTTAGCAACATTCGCACTTCAACAGACTCTACAATGACAGCGCACGCTACGAAAGAACTCATCATGGATTGGAGCCGAATTATCGGACAGTGGGTTTTGCGGGGAATTTATGGGGTAGGAGTGGGGGCGATCGCTAACCTCCTCTTCACCTTCCCAGCCTTAGCCCAAGAAACCGAAGCTGGATTCAATCCCCAGGACTTGCTGCGTAATGCCCTGGAATGGATTGATAGTCTGGGAATTTTAGGCGGCATTGCTTTTATTGGCCTATACGTCGTGGCAACGGTCGCCTTTCTGCCGGGGTCCATTTTGACGCTGGGAGCAGGGGTTGTTTTTGGTGTGGTGATGGGTTCGGTTTATGTGTTTGTGGGGGCGACGCTGGGGGCGATCGCTGCCTTTTTAGTCGGTCGTTATGTAGCACGCGATCGCATCAGTAAAAAAATCGCAGGCAATCCAAACTTTGCCGCTATTGATCAGGCTGTTGCCCAAGAAGGATTTAAGATCGTTCTCCTGACACGGCTTTCCCCCGTCTTTCCGTTCAATCTACTCAACTATTCTTTTGGTATCACAGGTGTGTCTTTGCGAGATTACGCACTCGGTTCCATCGGCATGATTCCCGGCACCCTGATGTATGTCTACATTGGTTCCCTGGCAGGAGATATTGCGCGGATTGGAACCGAAGGACAACCCACGGATCCGACACTGCAATGGGTGATTCGGATTGTAGGTTTTATTGCCACAGTTGCCGTTACAGTTTACGTGACCCGGCTTGCTCAAAAAGCTTTGGCTGAACGAGTACCATCACCAGGCGAATAAAAAGAATGAGGGCAGCGCTTAGCGCTACCCTCATTCTTTTCATAGGCAGATTGTACGGTACACAGCACAGCACAACTCTGTGGTGGAGATTTAGAACTGAGTCAGAATGTATAGCAAGCTGAACAGAACAATCCAGATGATATCGACGAAGTGCCAGTAAATCTCAGCCATCTCGATGCCGACGTGCTTGTGTGAGTTGTAGTGGTCAGGGCGGCGCGATCGCCACAGCACCCCTAAAATTAGCAGCAACCCGACGAACACGTGCAAACCGTGGAAGCCCGTCATCAAATAGAAGCAGTTCGAGAAGATATTGGTCGCCAGCCCATAGCCCAGAGTCATGTATTCATACACCTGACCGAGGAGGAAGACCGCACCCATAATAGCGGTAATGATGTACCACTTACGGAAGCCTGCCACATCATCTTTCTTGATAGCGACATCGCCCAGGTGGATCACAAAGCTACTGGACACCAGAATGATGGTGTTGACGGTGGGTACTAACAGCTCCACCTCTGTGCCCTCAGGAGGCCACTGGGAAGCAATGCCCCGAAGCAGGAGATAAGCGACGAAGAACCCGCCAAACATCAGAGACTCGGAAGCCAGGAAGGTTAGCAGTCCCCACACACGCAGGTCGGGATGCTCCTCATGATGGGCCACTTCTGTATGGGCAGCCGTGGTGATGGTGGTATCAGTGGGGACAGTTGAACCTTGCATAAGTCAGAGAGGAAGGTAAAGGGATCAGCAGATGAAACAGTGAGGCCAAAACCCATCCACAAATGGCTGGGATTAAGCTCTGGCCCCTTGGTCAGGAGATCGGTGAATCTTCCACCTTCGCAGACACAGGACTACGATGTGCTTTGTCCATCCCGTAGTCATAGGGGCCATGCTCCAGCACTGGCAGCACTTCCCAATTCTCGATGATGGGGGGTGAGCTCGTCGTCCACTCTAGGGTCAATGCGTTCCAGGGATTGTCTCCTGCTTTCTTACCCTTCATCCAGCTCCAGATGATGTTGACGGTGAAGGGAATGACCGAAGCGGCCAGAACATAAGCCCCGAAGGTACAGATTTGGTTGATGAACTCAAACTGTGGATCGTACATCGCGACCCGGCGAGGCATCCCCTGCAAGCCCAACGTATGCATGGGCAGGAAGGTAAGATTGGTGCCGATGAAGGTCATAACGAAGTGCACAACACCCAGAGGCTCATTCAAGAAACGCCCGGTAATTTTGGGGAACCAGTGATAGATTCCGGCATAAATGCCGAACACGGAGCCGCCAAATAGAACGTAGTGGAAGTGGGCCACCACATAGTAGGTATCGTGGACGTGAACGTCGAAGGGAGCAGCCCCCATGGTGACACCGCTGATCCCACCAAATACGAACATCGACAGCAGCCCCACCGAAAACAGCATGGCGCTCGTCAGGCGAATCTTGCCACCCCACAGAGTTGCAACCCAACTGAAGATTTTTACCCCAGTCGGCACCGCCACAATCAGTGTGGAGATCGTAAAGAACAGACGCATCCAGGGAGGGGTGCCGCTGGTGAACATGTGGTGGACCCACACAAACAGACCCACAACACAGATGGCAAGGCTGGAGTAGGCGATCGCCTTATATCCGAAAATCGGCTTCCGGGCGTGAACCGGAATCACCTCCGACATGATGCCGAAGATGGGCAAAATCATCAGATACACCGCCGGGTGCGAATAGAACCAGAACAAGTGCTGATAAATGATGACGTTACCACCGGCATCAGGCTTAAAGAAGGAGGTACCAAAGTTGATGTCAAACAACAGCAACGTTAGACCCGCCGCCAACACCGGGGTGGAGAACAGCGCCAGAGCTGAGGTTGCCAACATCGCCCAGCAAAACAGTGGCATGTCATTCAACGCCATGCTGGGAACACGCATTTTGAGAATGGTCACCAGGAAGTTCACCGCCCCCAAAATGGAAGAAGTCCCCACCAGCACGATCGCCAAAATCCACATGGACTGCGCCGTGTTAGCGGTCACTTCACTCAACGGTGGGTAAGCGGTCCATCCCGTTTGAGAACCCCCAAAGAAGAAGCTGCCGAGGATCAACAGACCCGCAGGGGGGTTGAGCCAGTAGGCGATCGCATTCAACTTAGGAAATGCCATATCCCGTGCCCCAATCATCAGAGGCACCAGATAGTTACCGAAGCCACCAATGGCCGCTGGCACAATCCACAGGAAGATCATGATTGTCCCGTGGTTGGTCAAAAAGGCGTTATAGAGGCTGGGGTCAATAAAGTCAGGGTCAGGGGTGGCTAATTCGGTACGCATCGCCACGGCCATCAACCCACCAATCAGGTAGAAGATAAACGAGGTCACCAGGTACTGGATGCCAATCACCTTGTGGTCAACGTTAAAGGTGAAGTAGTCATACCACTTCCAGGCTTTATGGGGGCTACCGTGGTCGGCCACCAACGAGGTGTCGAGGGGTACTTGGGCTTGGGTCATAACCAGAATTCAAATCTGTTTAAGTGGGCAGTTGCAAGCGGGTCAAAAGACGGGCTTCAGGAGGGTTGGAGCTGTGCTAGAGCTTGGGAGGTCACTCCCATCTCGGCCGCATAAGGCTGTAAATACTCTGGATCAGACATGCTTGCGGTGCTAACGGCCACGGGAGGTTGGGCTACCGCTGCGGTCGCTGGACGGTTAGTTGTTACCCAACTGTCATAATCCTCAGGGGTATGAACCATGATTTGTGTCCGCATACCCCCGTGGTAGCTACCGCACAATTCCGCACAAACTACGGGATACTGGCCCACCTTGCTGGCCACAAACCGGAGACCTGATTCAACCCCAGGTAGAGCATCCTGCTTCAAGCGGAACTGGGGTACCCAGAAGGAGTGAATGACATCTTGAGCGGTCAGGTTAAGCTGTACCGTCTTACCTTCAGGAATATGCAGCTCACCCGAAACAATGCCGCTATCCGGGTAGGTGAAAATCCAGGCGAATTGCATCCCGGTGACATTCACCACCACATCAGCTCTCATGCGGTTCGAACCCGGTGAGGCACCGAATCCATATTCGGGTTCATAGTCGTCGCCACCGTTGGGAGCCTGGGCCATCAAAGGCATCGTATCCCCAGCCACAGGCGTGTTTTGATCCATGTTTTGAGCAACGACTGCACTGGGGTGTTGGTGACCCAACATGGGGTGGCTACCGGGAGACAGGCCGCCCATTTCCTGGAAGACGTTAACGCTATAAACGCCGAGACCAATCACGATGATGGCAGGAATAGCAGTCCAGAAGGCTTCCAGGGGTAGGTTCCCTTCGATAGGTTCACCATCGCCTGTATCCCCAGGCCGACGACGAAACATCACCAGAAAAATGATGATGGCTCCCTGAACAACGATGAACAGGGCCGTACCAATGGTCACCATCAGGTCAAACAAACCATCAACCAGGGGAGCATCTGTCGAGGCTTGCTCCGGTAAAAGGCCATGGTTCTGCCCAACCCAGAGGCTAATCAGAGTGACCAGAATACCGGCAGTAAGGGTAAGGAGTGAGGCTGGTATTTGCTTCATGAGAATTTAGGGGAAAACCCAGGCAAAGGATGGCATAAGAACTGAAGTGAGATTCAGACAAGGGAGCAGGGCTGCTGCTCAGGCCGGAATTGTAGGAGAGCGACGAAGAGCGGGCGATCGCCCAAACCTGAATACTTACAGCTAGAGTGCCACTCCCCTTGTGATACCACTGGTTTTTCAGGTATCTGGAAAACTTATGATTTACTTCAGATCAGAGGGCGATCCCCGTAGGGAAAGGATGACATTTAGTAAAGCGCTCCGTAGACATGAGTAATAGGGCTCATTCTCCAGAGTCCTTCGATCGGAAGAGAATGACGACCCCCGCTAGATAGACGTTGTTGTGAAAAAATCTAACGTTGGAAGCAAGCTCTTGTGATGCGGGTGTACTACTTCATTCTGCCGCAAGACTATCTGGAACGACCATGAAAGCTTGCATGTAAATAGCCCAAGATGCTGAGGAGTCTGCGCTGCATACATTTGAGCTCTTTAACAAATCGAAATTATTCTAATGGGTTAAAAGCGTATTTTTTATCGATTCGAAGTAACCCGACACGATTGGTTAGGGGCGTTGTATCTAACGTCTCGAACCAAGCTCAGGCAATGGTACTCCTCTAAATAGGTAGATGGGATGATTGGCGTCCAGCCGCCTATCTAGAACATGGCCTCAGATCTTTCCTGGTGGCAACTCCGTTGTTGCGACAAGACACTTGAGTTTTATGCTTTTTGCTTCATACCGCGAAAAATACAATGAGTGGGGCTGAATTGTATATTCAACCCCACTCGCTTAATAACAGGGAACGTAACTCTCCGAACTTGTCTTGAGCGATCGCCTTTCGTGGGTAGCTGCCACGAAAAGCAATCAATTAGTTACAGGCACCAACCGAGCAGGCAAGTTTTCCTGGCTTAAGCGTTGCAGCAAATTGTTGGCTTCATTTTCGTTATAAAACAGCCCAGCTTGCATGACAACCTGACCGTCAATCACCGTTCGGAAAGCATCCGGTACCACAGAACGTACACGACGTTGAGCTTCGGGGCTACTGTCGCTGACAATCAGGCGATAGCCAAATCCCAGGTCAGCAGCAAGCCGATTGGAAGGTTGTGGAGTTCCCGTAGATGAACTGCCTCCGCCAAAGTTGATGTCACGGGTGACGGGAACCACTGGAATCATACGGTCACCAGGAGGGCGATCGCCCGAAGGCGTAGGAGGTGGGGCAGGGACAGGCACCACGGCCACATCCCCCCGAGATCCGGAAGCCGAGGGAGGCGGTGGCAAGGCAGAACCCGTTACCGATGGCCCAGAAGGCCGAGTCGAGGGTGTCGGTCGGGTTTCTGGCTCAGGTACTGGAATATTGATAGGTCCGTTGGTTGAAGGCGTACGGGGAGCTTCAGCAACGGGTTGACTGGTGCTGTCAGTATTGCGGCGAGTTCGACGAACACGACGGGTAGACCGATCATCCGGATTAGGGGGGGTAACACCGGTAGCCGAGCCGGAGGGAGAAGGAATCACAACAGGAATAGAACCGCTGGTGGAGCCAGTGCTCGGGCTGGGCTGAACCACAACCGTGGATCCACCATTGGAACGACTTGCATTGGCAACCAGGGTTGCTTCAGATTGGTCATTAGCCAGATACAGGTGCCCAAGGTCTCGGCCGTTGTAAACCCGCCGGGCAATGCGCCAGCCAGGATTTAGATAAATTCGCCCAAACTCACGGGGTAAGGCGCGGGTGCGACCAACTTCCAGAGAAGTGCCACCGCGACGGGGAGTGGCATACAGCACCATGACGTTGCCCTCTGGCCGAACCTGAAGGCGATATTGGGCACCCAGATCCTGGCCTGCTGCCCGAATGGAGTAACCATTTAGGTCAGAGGAACGACCACAAATTCCGGTGAAGTCAAAGTTCAGCAGTAAAACGTCAATCTCTTCACCATTAGCTTGCCAACAGGAACGAGCGTTGGTGATTTGTTCCAGAATTGTGAGGCGACTACCACCCGATGTAGCAACTAAAACGAAGCGGTTTTGATCAACATCTGCGGCAGAGAAGTTCGTGGCGATCGCGGCCGCCCAATTACTGGTCAATCCTAAGCCAAGACCTAATGCAGTCAGAGTTGTGAGGCGCAACCAACGTGCGAGTTTCATAGCGTGATATGTCTGAGTAGGTGTGAAGTAATTTGCAGTCCCCGATTCATGAATCATTGGTAAGCGCTTATCCAAATACTTCCACCGGTCATCTAATTCATCAGCGAACTTTTGAATTTTTGGCTGCCACGTCTTCGCGGACGGTCACAACAGCATGCATCCTCCCTCCCGACGTAACCTCTAGACGCTAACCATCAAAGGCTATTTCGACTAAATGTCACTTTCGGTTGAGATCGGTGGGTTCGATAATCCTTAAGACGCAGATCAGCTTCAGAGGTTTCACGGAAATTTATGCCCTGTGACCTGGGCAATGGAGGCTTGTTTTGACTGAAAATCTTATATCAGTTTCGTTAAGAGTGCTCAAGAATTTCCGAAATTCCACGTCAAATCTTTATTTGATGACAGGTCTACCGCTTAAGAGTTAGCACAGCGCGGAATGAACACGTTCAGTAGAAAGACGGTGATGTAGAATATCCACTCTGCCTATCACCGTCTTTCTACTGAGCGAGGGTCTGCTTAGAAGGTTGTTTTTCGTGCACTGCGCGCACGAAAAACAACCTTCTAAGCAGACTCTAAGCAATGTTTAAGCCCGTCACATAGATATATAAGAAAAGGAAGTCAGGAGCGCTCGTGATCGATCACGAGCTGAAGGCGATCGCGCTGGCTGAGGGTCTGTCCATCTGTAGTGGCGGGTTCAAGTTGTGCAAGAGAACCTAACAGTTCTAGCCACTCAGGGGTACTTGGGGTAGCCAAAGCGACTGCCAGAGCGTCATACCAAATACCTGCTTCAGCAAGCTGCCCAGCGCCACGCGTTGACACTGAAGGTACTACTTCAATGTAAGCATCAGCCCGTAAAAGACTGGAAGGGCGATCAGGATAGCACAGCAGTTCTACCTCCCACCGGTACTGCCGACCTGCCACAAGACCCGGTGCGGTAGAAGGAAGGGTGTAATGCATCAGCCCCGGCATCGCTGTGAGCGTCTCTTGCCAGAGCAGCTCAGATTCTCCGGCTTCATTGACGGCATATAGGTTAAAGCCAATCGTTGAGCTGTTCGTATCCGGTCCATACCAGAAGAAGGTGGGATAAGTAGAGACTGTTTTACCAACGTGGCTCTGAGGAGCGAGAGCCGTCAGGGGCATCACACTTGCCGCTGGGCAGCCACGAGTCCCCGTAGAGCCGGTAGGACCATTTGGGCTAGAGGGATTTTGAGGCTGATATCCCGAAGCCATAGTCAAGCTTGCTAAGGGGGCTCCCCATAGAGATAGGCCCAGAAGCCCGATTAGATAGTAGTGCGATACCTGATTGAGAATTTGTGAACCTGGCAAATCCTTCATAGCGTTCACGGGGTTAGTCAACTGTTTTTGACAGTACAAGGCAGTGTACTGGTTTTCAATGGAGGTACCGCCCTCTTTCATTGCCGAAATCGGCAAGATTACATGTATGTCTTATGCTCAGGTGCATAAAAACCAGAACTCCGATTTCGGTTTTCTATGCGTACCATAAGGAGCTCACTGTCAAATAAGATCCTGGAGAAGGGCACGCGCAAAGCTCACGTCCCCCTTCTCTAAGATCTTTGACAGTAAGCCCTAAGCACCCAGCACGAGTTGGGAATAAGCCGAAGCATCTACCCTTGCTGACGCAACACGTTTTTAGCACTAGGCGATTAGAAGAAGGAAGATTAATTTCTAGCAAGCCACACAGACTGCGGCTTGCTAGAAATAATTTGTCCTAATACCAATTTGAACAGAACCCAGTGCAGATGTTTGTAGGGAAATGGCTCGTAGAGCCATTTCCCTACAAACATCTGCCTAGCTTAACCTGAGTTCGGGTTAAGGGCGTTTTCGAGTGCCGCGCGTTGCACGGCACTCGAAAACGCTCATTTTGGCGTGCGCAAAGCGCACGCCAAAATGAGCACTTCAGCTTATCCCGAGCTGAGGTTAGCTTAGTTTTTAAATTGATATAACTAAATCGTCTAAAAACATAGGAGGGCCGCACAGCTCGTCACCCTCAAAAATATTGTTAATCCGGACCAAGGTTAAAGCTAAAAGGGATGGCAGGTGCAAAGCACCTGCCATCCCTTTTGGCTCAATTTCTTTTAAGAGAGTAATGGCTTACTATCACTCTCTTAAAAGAAATTAAAAATGAATTGATTCACGGCTTAGATCCACTGATGGAATGTTTGTAGGACGACAAAATCGTCCCAACAGTTACCGTTTGTAGAAGGTGGAACAATACTTACACCATTTAACTCAACTCCAACCGCTCCCTCGACGGATGCAGCGACTTGCACAATACGTGAAAGTAATCGGCGGTTCTGAACATTGCCTAGAAGGACAATCATAGCCCCCCGCTGCCGCACCTTCAGATTACGAATTTCGTCTGAACTGAAGGATTCGTTTAACGCTATACATACCCGTTTGGATAGGCCGTAATAGTCGTATTCTCCATTCGGACCAATCCGCTCCGAAGGAATGTGGCTAAACAGCGTTGGCATCCCAGAAAGGGGCTGAGCCAAAGGCTTCATGGCAGCTGAAGCGGGCAACCCATCGCTTGACTCAACGGACATATCCTGATTCCTCCCACAC
This sequence comes from Leptolyngbya sp. PL-A3, assembly GCF_039962325.1. NCBI lineage: Bacteria > Bacillati > Cyanobacteriota > Cyanophyceae > Leptolyngbyales > Leptolyngbyaceae > Leptolyngbya > Leptolyngbya sp. PL-A3. Next base: position 434 of record NZ_JAMPLB010000097.1, on the reverse strand, counting down.
ACTCCAGGGTTAGACGTATATTTTTGATGAATGTTTCATTAAAACTATATGAAGTTCATATCAAAGTAGCATGTTTTTTTAAGAGGAGGTTTAGCAATTATACGAGGAATTAAATTTTCCATAAGTTAAGCGCCACCGAGCTGAACAAGTGGTAGAGAAAGCTCTCTACCTCCTCTCCAGGGATTATCATGGTCGCCGTCAGTTCAAACGTATTAATAAAACCAACTTATATAGATAGGTAAGGTTCAAGTTTTGTAAATTTTCCTGCAAAGAAGGAGAGAAGAGTGAGGAAGTATTCCTCACTCTTCTCCGACAAAAAGACTAGTGGGTCATTTGACTCGAATATCGCCATTTTTTATAGGCGGCTGTCAAGATAGTAGGGAACCCTTGGGTGCCCTGCTATGACCCGTCGCCAAAAACATCCCCTGCGTGAT
>NZ_JAMPLB010000096.1:0-20320 GCF_039962325.1 Leptolyngbya sp. PL-A3 | reverse complement strand
AAGCCAAGAGTATCTTTCGCTATGGTTTCGACCACCTGCGTCAAATCCTACTGAATCTGGAGTTATTCATCGATGAGTTTTTCCACGTCCTTCAATTTTTGTCCTGTACCTAGGTGCTCTATATGCAAAACTAAATTTTTCATGGGACTGTTTTATGACAAACCCTGTTAGTCCTTATAGAAGCCTTGGTATGGCGCTAAGCAAAACTGATATAAATCCCACTAATGTTAAAAGGATGGAACAGGCAAATCCATTTCTATTCTTTTAACATTAGTTCGGACAGTTTTTCTGAAATCCTTGATTTTGCGTGCGCGAAGCGCACGCAAAATCAAGGATTTCAGAAAAACTGTCTAGAGTATTGTTTTAACATTGGTAAATGAATTGTTAGTGCAGGTTTAGAAATAGAAGAAGCGTCAGGATTCCATCTGCCAATTCAGGATACTAGCGACCTGCTCAGCTAGGATGAATGGGTCAAATGGTTTAGAGATAATGCCTTTGATGCTTAGTACCGAAGGCGTTGGTGTGTAGTCTAAATTTATCTTCGCAGTCAGCAAAATAACAGGAATGCATCGGTCTTGTGCTTGAGAATGGAGCGCCTGCAAAAATGCGAACCCATCCATTCCAGGCATCATGACATCCAACACAATTGCATCAGGTTGCTCGATGAGAACCCGCTGTAATCCTTCAAAGCCTGAAGCTGCTGTAACGACATTCCAACCGGCTATATCTTCTAAACATCCCTGAACGACAGCCCGAACATCTGCTTCATCATCAATGACCAAAACACGTTTAGTTGCCATTCTTGTAAAGTTTTGTAGGCCAAATTGGGGATACAGAGATGAGATCATTGGTTTTCGGGAAATGATGATAGCGATTAGGGGTGTAGAAACCGATAAATATTCAAGCCAAGGGATATTTAGGGAATGTCCGAAAAGTGCTAGTCATGGCGGACGTAGCATACTGGTGGCACCAAAATATCTAACTCCTGCAGCACTCCTTCACTGTAGAAATGAGATTTGAAGAATTTTTGAAGTTTAAGAAGTTTGAATTTTATTCAAAGTAAGTGTCACTATATGGTTTAGAGCGAGGAGAGCAGATAGGGGCTTCACTCCTTGTCATCTTAAAAGCGCTTAAGATCTGGTTGTTTTTGTAAGAGCCACACGGAGCGCGGTTCTTACAAAAACAACCGTGGCTGATTCAAGCGCAAAGCACTGTAAGCCGTCGAGTGCTAGATATTCCAGTGAAAGATTTCTATGACTTGGTCCACCAGGGTCATGGGATCAAAGGGTTTCATGATTAGTCCTGCAATATTGAGATGCGCAAAGTGCTCTTGTTCCTCCGTCAGGACTTTGGCTGTTAGTAATGCTACTGGGATATTGCCAGTCATTGGGTTCTGCTTAAGTTTTTGTAGGGCTTCAAGACCGCCCATGCCAGGCATTGATACATCCATTAGAATGCCGTCAGGCTGACTCGTTGTAGCTAACTGGATACCTTGCTCGCCAGAGGCCGCAATTATGACATCCCAGCCTGCAATATCTTCTAGACATCCCTGAAGAATAGCTCGGATATCGGCTTCGTCATCAATCACCAGAACACGCTTGGTTAACATCGGAGGTTGTGGGAAGGGTGAAATAGAAAGTGCTGCCCTTGCCCAGCTCGCTTTCTACCCAGATCTTACCCCGATGCTGTTCAACGATAGTGCGGCAAATAGCCAGACCCAGGCCTGTGCCGCCCTTTTCGCGGGAGTCGGAGGCATCCACTTGTTGAAATTGTCCAAAAATTTTCTCAAGTTGATCAGCGGGGATGCCACGGCCCTGATCTTGTATTGAGAAGAGGATGTAGGAGGTTGAGGGGGCGGGGGGGCGAGGGGGGAGAAGGCCCAGGGAACTGGCTTCATCCAGACTCAGGAACCGTTCCGTTCCTCTGCGCTCTGTTACTTTTTCACGCCATAACTCCCTTAATCCGTCACTTTCTTTCTCTCCTGCTTCTAACGGTTCTGCTTTCAGCCACACCGTGCTACCGGGAGGGGAGAATTTAATGGCATTGCTGAGGAGATTGGTGAGGGTTTGGAGGATGGCGTCGGCATCGGCCCAGACGGTGTTGGTGTTAGGAATGATGGTCAGGGTAATGTCATTCTGGCCAGCTTGCGATCGCATCACATCCACCGATTGCTGAATCAAATCCTCACTGTTATGAAGCTTCAGGTTAAATAGAGTCTGCCCTGACTCCAGCCGGCGCAGGTCGAGGATGTCGTTGACCAGACGAACCAGGCGATCGCTCTGGCGGGCCGCGATATCAATCATGGCTTTCATCTTTTCGGGTTTTTGGTCATAAACTCCTCCAGCCACCAGCCCTAGGGAGCCACGAATGGAGGTCAGCGGCGTGCGGAGCTCATGGCTGACAACGGAGATAAAATCTTTCTTCATCTGGTCAATTTCGTGCCGCTCTGTGATGTCCTCGACCACACCGACAAAGTGGATCACCGTTCCATCCGTGGTCCGGATGGGAGAGGTGCGTACCAGCGCATGGCGAACCCGACCCTGGCGATCCTGGTAGCGCATGTCTTCAACGATGCCCTCCTGGATATCGTTAACGAGCTGCTTCCAATGGTCGTGTATCCAGGGGCGATCTTCTGGATGAACGAAGTTGATCCAGCTATTTCCCAGGGCTTCTTCGGCTGTACACCCCACAATGGCTTGATAGCGGGGATTGGTATAGGTACAGGATCCCTCAGAATCACATAGAAAAATGCCCATCGGGGCGAATTCGCTCAGTAGCCGAAAGGTTGCTTCGCTTTCCTGGAGAGCGATCGCCACTTGCTCCCGTTCTGCTTCTGCTTGCTTGCGATCGCTGACATCGAAGAGGGATGAGCGACTGGTCACAAAATTACCGTCAGCATCATAAATGGCTGTTGCATTGAGATTCACCCAGCGGGTAGTGCCGTCGCGGTTAATCACCTCCAGTTCCAGGTTATTGATCCAACCCTGCTGTTTGAATGTGGAAAAAATGTCGTGGAAGATGGCCCGACTTTCTGGCGCGAGCAAATCCACGAGCTTCTTCTGGTATAGGATTTCATCACGGGTATAGCCAAACCAGCGAAGTTCTGTATCATTCATCCGAACCAGGGTTCCCTCTGCATCAACGGAATGGTAGCCGCAAGGAGCGTTGTTGTAGAGATCCTCAATCTCACGGGTGTAACGTTGCAGAGCTTGCTCGGCCTCCTTGCGAGCGGTGATGTCGTTGGTAATTTCGAGAATCTTAATGGGTCTTCCCATGAGATCCTTTTGAACGACCCAGCGGCTCGCAACGAATAGGGGGCGATCGCTCTTATCCCACTGCACCAGTTCACCCTCCCAGTATCCCCGTTCAAACAACTCAGTTTTGATCTCGTCCAGGGGGTGTGGAAACTGGGTTTTCAGAAGGGTTGTGGTTTCTTTGCCCAACGCTTCTTTCTTAGTCCAGCCATACATGCGTTCGGCTCCCTCATTCCAGAAGGTAATGACCCAATTGAGGTCACAGGTGAGGATTGTGTCGTGGGCTAGGTCTAGCAGTTGAGCCTGTTCCAGCAAGAGTAGTTGGGTGTGTTGCTGCTCTAGAATAGTTTCTAGCAGGCGATCGTTCACCTGAGAGAGCTCAGTTGTCCTTTCTGAAATCCGTTGCTCCAGGTCCGCATTGAGTTGCTGCAAGGCGAGCTCAGCCTTTTTACGGGCATCGATAGCCATGATGGTGCCCGACATACGAACGGGCTGCCCCTCAAAGTTATAGTAAGCGCGCCCTCGCCCTTCAATCCAATGAGTGCTGCCATCTTTCCAGACGACCCGAAATTCATGGTGATAGGCAATACGGTGTTCTAGAGAATGGGTGATTGCCTGGGTCAAGCCAGAGCGATCATCGGGGTGAAGGCAGGCATCAAAGGTGGCATACTGGCCATCAAATTCTCCAGGGGCCAAGCCCAAAAGTTGCTCATGTTCGGGTGACCACTCTACAGTGCCGTTGATCATGTCCCAGTCCCATAGCCCCATCTGAGCCGCATTCAGTGCATTGCTGAGCCGTTCGGCATTTTCTTGTTGAAGCATGCGGTTGAGGCGTTCTACTCGGCGTTTGCTGGCTCGCAGGTTGGCCCCTAGCAAATTAATGGTGAGTGCAATCAGCATAAAAATGCCGAGGGGAACGAGATTGCTAGCATCTGCCCCAAGAAACGGATCATGGGGTGTGATGACGTACCAGTCCAATGCCAGAACAGATAGGAGGATGGATACCATACCGGGTCGTCGGCCTCCGTACCAGGTGCTGACGATCACCGCACCGTAAAAGAAGGCTCCAACGGTACGCACCATATAGGGCTCTAGCCAGAGGGTGAGCAAAAGGGCGATCGCTGTGCTGGCGACAGCCACTCCATACCTTAGAAACAGGCGATACATGGTGGAATGCATGGCACGTTTCCCTGTGTTGCAGAGATCCAGAAGGTGAAATTGGTGAACGATGCGATGGGTAGACGTCCGCTCGCAATCCGGATCTGGCCAACCTGAAGGGGTTTAGGTCATTATCCCCTTCAGGTTGACTAGATACTAAAGCCGTGGAACGGCTCCCGGATTACTTCGGTCTGTTGCTCGAGGGGCTCGGTTTAATCGGTGGAGAATTTGGGCCACGAGCTCTGGCCCAGACATTGATTTGCTGATGTAGTCATCGGCTCCGGCAGCATAGGCCTCTGCCATTCTTCTGGCTTCAGTATGGGAAGACAGGAAGAGGATTTTAAGGTGCTGCCATTGGGGGTCAGCGCGGACGACCTGACACAGTTCAATGCCATTAAATTCTGGCATTTCCAGATCCAGAATCAGGACATCTGGGTTACAGGTTGCCAGTGCCTGCCAGAAAGTCTGGGGTTGGTTTGACGTACTGACATGTACTCCCTCGACCGCCAAAAGACTAAAGAGCAATTTCAGGAAGCCTGGATCGTCGTCCACAATAAGGATGCGATCGCCCCGGTTTTGGGGTGGCTTCCGACTCAGGACATCCGTAACGGTTTTGAGAATTTCGTAGGCGGGTAGTGGCTTCCGCAGAAATGCACTGACGCCCAGGCGAGTCGCTGCAATGCGATCGCTCAGGTCTTCCCGCGCGGTCATGATAATGACGGGGATGGGGGGCGATCGCCGCTCTAGCTCCCGTATCAAGGTGAGCCCATCTTCTGCCTCTGACAGGTTGAGATCTAACAGAATGATGCGGGGGGGAGCCTGCGCGATCAGATCACGGGCGGTTGTCAGATCGTTGGCAATTTCGACCTGAAAGTCCCAGGCGATCGCCTCGATGCGCAGCCGCTCTGCTAGTAGCAGGTCATCATCCACAATCAAGATATAGCCAGAGGCGGTAGGGCGAGATGTGGCAGAATGCAGCTTGGGAGCTTGCACCTTGGGAGGTTGAACCATCTGAGCCTGCTCGATGGTATCGCGGAGTACCCCAACCCGTTGTCTAGCCTCCTGAATTTGTAAGCTATTCAGGGACGAGCCTTGCATCAACTGTTCAATTTGCTTGGCCTGTTGAGATGCCTCCATCAACCCAAACATGCCCATAGAGCCAACTAACTTATGGGCTAGCTGTTGGATGGCTTGCTGCTGACTCGGAGAGTCAGCCTGGGGTTGCAGGCTGGTTACTAAACTTTCTAAAGCCCGAATCTGTTCTAGATACTGAGTTTTGAACTGGTTCCAAACTTTGAAAGTAACGGCCTGGGCCTTCTGCTGGGCTGCGGTGGGAGCAGGGGCGGGGGGCTCAGGAGTCTTAAGGGTGGGAAACTCTAGCAGGTTGGAAGGCGCAGCGGTTTGCGGGTCTCGCAGCCGATAACCTATCCCATGGACGGTTTCGATGGGGTCAGCCGAGCCCAGGGCTTTTAACTTTTGGCGCAGACATTTGATGTGGGTGCTGACGGTTTCTTCGCCAGGGGAATCAGCAGCATTCCAAAGGCGATCGAGGATGGCCCGACGGCTGTAGAGGTGGCGGGGGTTACGCAAAAATAGCTCAAGTAGACTAAATTCTTTGGCGGTGAGGCGTACGGGTTTGCCTTCACTGGTGACTTCACCACTGATAGTATCGAGTTGAATCGTTCCCCAGGTAAGGGTGGTGGATTTTCCTTTGCGAACGAGCGCCCGTACGCGAGCCAGCAGAACGTCGATATCGAAGGGCTTGGTGACGTAGTCGTCGGCTCCGGCGTCCAGCCCTGCGACCTGAGCGCTGACACTGTCTTGCCCGGTGAGGAGTAGGATGGGGTTCTCGTAGCCATTCCTGCGAAGTCGCTTGCAGACGGTTAGTCCGTCTAATTTGGGTAGCCCAATATCGAGCAGAATCAGGTCATAAAATTGCTGAGCAGCCATTTCCAATCCCATCTGACCATCGGTTGCCCGCTCGACGACCCAGTGATGCAGGGTAAGGGTATTGGTGAGAATCTCTCCGATGGCTAGATCGTCTTCAATGAGCAGTAGTTTCATGAATTTCCCGTCTCGCCTTGCTTGAGGGACGGCTGCCCGTTGGGGGATATCCTTGCGGACGGCAGCGTTATGCCACACCAAAGTGATGGAACTTGGGGTGCAGGCAACGTTTCCATTGTTCCCTTGTTCGTTGGGACTGGGCAGGATTTGCAGGATTTATTTATAACCCTCTCTAATCTGGTTAGGACAAGGCGAAAAGGCTGTTATTCCTCCCAAGAAGAGCTACAAACAGCCCCGAGAGTACGATCAAGAGCTTTACAAGGAGCACCCCTGGGTTGAGAACTTTTTTGTCAAATTGAAGCAGTTCGGGTGATTCCAACTCGCTACGATAGTCTAACGAGAGCTTTTTAGGGATCATCTACCTGGCAGCAACGCTTATCCAGCTTAATTGATGACACGGCCCGAGGGCGATCGCAACAGGCAACGACGAACAGGACAGCCACCGCCTAAATAGTCCTATGAATAAACGTAACCACCCCGCAATATTCCTCATAGGAGGCTAAGCAAAGCATCTAGAATCAACTTGAACCCTGTATATTTTCACTGGTGTGAATGAATGACTCAAAACGTTCTCCAACGCAACAATGTGACCGTTTTGGGAAAAGGCCACCAGACCATGCTGTTCGCCCATGGGTTTGGGTGTGATCAAAATATGTGGCGGTTTATCACACCCGCCTTTGAGCAGGACTACCGCTTAGTTTTATTTGATTATGTGGGTTCTGGGCAATCTGATCTGAGCGCTTACAACACCGAACGGTATAGCGCTCTCCAGGGCTATGCCCAGGACGTTCTCGACATTTGTGAGGCGCTAAATCTGGAAGATGTTATTTTTGTTGGCCATTCCGTCAGTAGTATGGTTGGCCTACTTGCTTCTATTGAAGCACCTTCCCTGTTTCAGCAGTTAATTATGGTTAGTCCCTCTCCCTGCTACATCAATCATCTGCCTGAGTATTTGGGTGGGTTTGAACGGGCTGACATTGAAGGACTGCTCGACATTATGGAAAAAAACTATATCGGCTGGGCGAGCATGCTAGCGCCTATGGTGATGCACAATAGCGATCGCCCCGATCTAACCCATGAGTTAGAGACTAGCTTTTGCTCAACTGACCCTGTCATTGCTCGCCGTTTTGCTGAAGTCACCTTCTATTCTGACAATCGGCATGATCTGCCCAAAGTGACGATACCCTCTCTGATTCTGCAATGTGCTGAGGATGTGATCGCCCCTGTCGAGGTCGGTCACTATCTGGACCGTTGCTTGCCCAACAGTACACTCAAGCTCATGGCTGCTACTGGCCACTGCCCCCATATGAGCCATCCCAAGGAAACGATTCAGGCGATTCAGGGTTATCTGTCTCCTGTTCCTACCACTTAAGTTTTTTTGCCCACAACTATGCATTAAATTGTGTCTAATTCAGCGGCAATCGACGGGTTACTCAACACTGCGCCCTGTGGCTTCCTGTCCTTCCGAGATGACTTTACGATTGGGGCAGCCAACGCCACATTGCTGAATTTGCTGGGCTATTCTTCTGATGAATTACAGGGAAAAAAGCTGGATTTAATTTTGCCGATCGCCAGCCGCATTTTCTGTCAGACTCACTTTTTTCCCCTGCTCAAATTACATGGGAAGGCGGAGGAGATTTATTTTTCTATGCGTTCCCGGCAGGGAGTTGATATCCCCATGCTGGTGAATGGAGCACGACAGGAGCGGGATGGGCATTTTGTGAACGACTGTATTTTAATTCCCATCCGGCAACGTATTCAGTATGAGGACGAAATTCTGAAGGCCAAGAGAGCAGCAGAGGCCGCCACCCGCGCTCAACAGCAAGCGGAAGTAGCATTGCGACAGCAGTATGAGCGCACGTTGCTATTGAAGCAGATTACGCAAGATATTCGGCTAAGCCTGGATAGTCGGCAAATATTTAAAACTGCGGCAACTCAGATCGGTTTACTTTTTAATGTCGATCGCTGTTTAATCTATGCCTTTACTGATGTGCCATTGCCACGGCTTTCCCTGGTTGCCGAGTACTTATCCCCAGACCAAATATCGCTGATGCAGGGACCGTTTCCGATACTGACCAATGCCCACACGGAAACCATGATGGCCCAGGATGAGGTCGTCGTTTCCCCGGATGTCTTCGCGGATCCCCTGCTGCAATCGGCGGCTCCCGTTTGCCAGCAGATTGGTTTGAAATCAATGCTGGCAGTGCGAACGTCCTATCAGGGCAGACCCAACGGAGCGATTCAATTGCATCAGTGCGATCGCTCCCGCTCCTGGGAGAATTGGGAAATTGATTTCCTGCAACGGCTATCCAATCAACTATCCATTGCCATTCAGCAATCCAATCTGTATTCTCAATTAGCGCTCGAATTGCGAGAACGGAAGCAGGCCGAAGCCCGTCTTCAGGAAATGAACCACCAACTTAACCACGCCAAGGGCCTGCTGGAAAAGCTTGTAAATCTTGATGGGTTAACTCAAATTGCGAATCGTCGCTGCTTTGACGAGCATTTACGACACGAATGGCAGCGGCTTCAACGGGAAGAGCAACCCCTATCCTTACTTCTGTTCGACATTGATCATTTCAAGCTTTATAACGATTCCTATGGGCACCAGGAGGGCGATCGCTGCCTCATTGCTGTTGCTCAAGCTGCCCAGCAGGTAGTGAAACGCCCAGCCGACCTCGTGGCCCGCTATGGTGGCGAGGAGTTTGTTGTGCTGTTACCCAATACCTCCAGGAGTGGGGCGATCGCTGTAGCCGAACGCATCCACAAGGCGATCAGAGCACTGCATATTCCCCATAACGCCTCTCCTGTCAGTAACGTCGTTACGATTAGTCTGGGTATGGCCAGCATTGTCCCTGCTCCTGAGACATCGCCTGATATTCTGCTCAACCAGGCCGATCGCCTGTTGTACTGCGCTAAACAGCGTGGACGTAATCAATCCGCGATCTTTCCCATGGAATACGCTCTGTCGCAGTCATCCAGTTAAAACCCGTGTTCTGAGATTCAAGGCGATTTTTGCTCCTTCTAACGGAGGGTAGTGTTCTAGACATGGGGATCGATGGGGTCAAACTACCCGACCAAACTCGTAACGATTAATGAACAGTCCGATCACGATGTCATGGAGCCATTCGGATTTGGAGAAGCAAATGGTTCTGCGCGCTAATCGCTTAATTCGGGTTCGTAACGTTAGGTGTTTGCGCTCAATTTTTTGGGTGTTCCACTTGCCAACAACGTGCTGGTCTTGATCCAACAAATGGGCATACGCACCCCATCCATCGGTGTAAAAAGTTCCAACGCCAAACCCCTCCAACAATGCTTTTAACTCGACCAATGCTTGGTTTTTATGATCGGCTAGCACATACGCTAACACTTGTCCGCTTTGATGATCAATTGCGTGCCAGAGCCAACGCTCCTGTTTCTTAGAGCGGACAAAGCTCCACATCTCGTCAGCTTCGGCCTCCTCAACGTGTTTGGCAACGGTTACAGAGGTTGGTTTAAGGCGCTCCAATAAGGGACGATTTACGTGTTCAAGATGACGATCTTTTTTTTAATTCTTCAATCACTGTAGTTGGACTAATCTTGAGCACTCGTGCAGTATCGCGAATCCCACTGCCATTGAGTGCCATCTCGCAAATCTGTTGTTTCACGCTAGGCAAGTAGCCTCGGTAAGAATACTTCAGAACAAAGTTGTGACGAGCACATTCCGAATTGCGGCATTTGTATCGCTGTTTTCCCTCTGCCGTCTTGCCATGTTTGACTATGTTTGTGCTGTTGCAACTTGGGCATTGTATAGGTTCAACTACCATCACCGTAATTCCGGAATGAGCTAAAAGACTTAAGCCATTCTATTTTTCTTGATCCTCATCCCCATGTCTAGAACACCACCGATTTCTGCCTGTCCGTCGAACTGCCTGAATCGCTGCTTGCTGAGATAAACCTCGTCCGAACACCAGCCATGCAGCAAGGACCTGTCCCGTTCGTCCAATCCCCCTGAACAGTGAACGACTGTTCTTTGCTGACACTGATCTGACGTGAGGAGAAACGGCAAAATCGTGTGCTGAAAAGTTATGCGATCGCAAATCTCAAAATCTGCGATCGCTGCCCAGCAGATATTCTCAGTTCCAAAGGCTTGTCTGTAGCAGCCCAACAGGTCTGGATAGCGAACAAGCTGATCTTCGTCCAATAGACAGCAGACTCGTTGAATCCCTTGACTCTTCATAAACGAAATCCAGGTCTGGATCTGTACATCTGTATATCCAGGTCTGGATGCTCCAAAGACAATGGATTCCGTTGGACAAGCCGCAGCAAATTTATACACTATGCTTTTTTCCGTTTATTTTTGTAACGGGCTAGAAAAGTTTGAACCGCTTCCGTTACAACGTGTTCAACATCCTCTTCCGAGATCTCTAAATCCATCACCAGGAAGCGGGGCCAGAAAATGACATCGTTAATCATTCCCAAAAACTGCCGTGCTGCCAGGGGAATATCCTCAATGTGAAATCGCTTGAGTTCGCTTTCCTTCTGCAAATAGGTGTGAAGGCGTTTCAAGTAAGGCTCCTTACCGCGATAGTACAATTCCTCACCCAGTTCAGGAAAGCGTGGAGCTTCGGCAATGATCACCCGGAATAGAGCTTCTACCTGAGGTTGCCGTAGGAGTTGAGCATATTCGCGAGCGATCGCTGTCAAAATTGCCACTGAATCTGTTCCTTGCTCAACAGAATCAGATGGATCAACCCCCGTTTCCCAAATGCGCTCCATAATGCTGCCGAACAAGGCGCGTTTGGTAGAGAAATGTTTGTACACCGTTGCAGTCGAAACACCTGCACTTTTTGCCACCATATCTAACGTCGTGCGCTCATAGCCGATCGCCAAAAAGTTTTCGATCGCCGCATCAAGAATCGCTTGCCGCTTCTGTTCGGCAACATTTTTGCGGTATTCCTCAATGGGCATTGGCGTCTAACTCCTAACAGCTTCTCAGGTGATGTCTATACCAACTATAAACTAAGTCAATCAACTTACCTTGACGAAAGTGAGCGAAGTATGCAAACTATTTATAGTGAGTTAAGTCACTCACCTTAGATGACGACTGAATTGCTTGAGAGGCAGCTATTCTAGCTGGTTGCTTATCTACTCGTGTTTGAATTAGTGAGTTTTGGGCGATCGCGCGATCGCCCACAAGGTTTTCATTCACCGTTCGTACTGAATTTAGCGCATCATTCCGCGACTGAAACTTGCTGATATCAAGGCAAGTGTGACGCGGGATGCGGCTCAATTGGTGTTCATTTCATCAATCAATTTTTCATGCAAGTTAGGAGGACTAGAAGATGCAGTTTATGCTTGGAAAACTTTTGGCATTCACATTGGCAATGGCACTCACTCCGACAGAAGCCATTGCTCAAACCCTGAATCGTGCCGCACCAATGAACTTTCAGGGGCGTTATCTCGTGTCAATTTCAGATGCCGATATGCTGGCATCAGCCTATGTGAACGGACAATTAGGACCGCGAGAAGGACAGGATGCATTGAGCGTTATTCCGTTAGGTGGGCACGTTCGAGACTTACGAGCCTATGAAACAGAAGCGAGTAATTCAGTTGCAGGTCCACCTGTTGCCGTTGCGGTTACACCGGATGGTCGTTATGCGATCGTCGTTGAAACCTTTCGCCCCCGACCCGATGGAGATTGGCAGAACCAACGGTTTACTGATTTACAGCAGGGTGATCGAATTTCAGTCTTTGATTTGAGTGATCCAACTCGTCCAACGCGAGTACAGGAAGTGGCGATCGCTGAACGTCCCACGTCCGTCAGTATTAACCAGGATGGTTCTCTTGTTGCAGTGACCTTTCATCCTAATGGGGCAGGGGCAGAAACCCCTCTAGCTCTCATCCCGTTTCGCGCAGGGCAATTAGGACAACCGACCTATCTTGAATTAACCCGTGTGCCGGGTGGACAGGAGTTAATCCACGCAGAATGGCACCCGACGCAAGATCTGTTAGCTCTTGTCAATGCAACCACCGTAGAAGTGTCATTTGCTCGCCTGAATCGCCAGGGAAATACACTCAGCCTTGAACCTTGGGGAAATGTGGTAAAAGTTGAAAAAGCCCCCTTTATGGCTCGATTTACACCGGATGGTCGCCATGTGATTATCAATGGGTTGTATTGGGGACCTGATGTGGAAGGACGATGGAGTGAAGCACCACGCGGGAGTGTAGTCAGTATTCGACTAGAGGCAGGCACGCAGGCGGATGGTTCGCCGCGCCATGCACTGGTGTCACGGGCGATGACGGGTGTAAGCCCAGAAGGATTAGCCATCAGTCCGGATGGTCGCTATGTTGTCACGACTAATTTGGAGCGGAGTTATCTCCCCTATGACGACGATCGCATCACCTGGTTCTCGTCTTTGACATTGATGACGTTGGATCCGCAAACAGGACAGTTAAATCGCGTAGCCGATTATCCGTTTGATGGGATCTTGCCAGAAGCGGCTACCTTTGATGCATCGAGTCAGTACCTTGCAGTGGTCAATTACGATTTCTTTGACGATCGCACTCCAGGCGGTTCGATCGACTTCTGGCGCATTGCGAGTGATCCTCTTAATCCACAGCCGATGCTCGTTCAAACCCGTTATTCGGTTCCGGTGACAAGAGGCGCACATTCAATGGTGTTAGTTCCCTGACAGTGGCAGATTTTTCTTACCTTACACATGAGAAAAAAATTTACGCTACGGATTCCCGCACAGATTTCTGAATTCGTTTCTCAGTGATGTGTAAAAACTGCTGCACAACGGGTGAAAAGTTATCACGACGATCCAATGACAGTTAGTTTTTGGAGACTGGCTCATGCACAAATTTTTGCTCGTTAAATGTCACTGGATGAAATGGATGGTTTTGTTTTTGAGTACTCTTGTCTTAGCAGTCATTCTGTCTCAAATATTGAATCGATCTCCATCCCTTTCTTACAGAACAAACTCATCAAATCAATCTTCAACTGAATCATCTCCAATCACGAATGTGACGACTGATGAAGTACAAGTTCAATCAAAATACGATCGCTCTTTAGCTCATTACGCTACGGTACCTCGTAATGATGGATTGTTTCGTCAAATGTTTGTGAATGAAGAAGTAATCGCTTCCATCCAACCAGGAAAACCCTTACCTGATGGAACCTTGATTGTGATGGAAACCTGGTATTCTCCTGAAAATTTGGGGACTGTGTTCGTCAAACAAAAGCAAAACGGCGAATGGCAATATGGTTCATTCAGTCCCGATCGCCCCAATTACCAAATGCGGTTCAGTAATAGTTGTCACAGTTGCCATGCTCCATTTCCAGAAACAGATTCTACTCTAACAAAACCACTTTTAGAAGCTGCTTTGCAAACTCGTCAGGTGCAAACTGCTTATTGCGATCGTGCTGGACGAACTCCCTGCGCTCCAGAAGCCTATATTCCCGATACTGACACTGCAATGGTTTTTCTCAATTAGTTTGTTTCACCCATCCTCAATTAACCTTTGAGTAGTGTCGCCTTAACGACCGTATCGGTACTTCGCAGCATCCGTAATGGCTTGATAAGCTTACCTTCTCGTAGCCGCATGACATGAGTTTCAATAAACGTGATATCCCGGTTTGTAGCGGGAACACCAAAGAACTCTTTGGCATGTTTTTGCACCGATCGAAACCGAACCGCTACCCGATCACCAGCTGCAAACATATCTTCAACTATCATCTCGAAGCCCGGAAGGGGAGGAAAGGCATCAAAAAATGCACTAAACACTTGCTTGTAAGCTTCACGTCCATCAATAGGTCCATCGGGTTTTAACCCGGTGATTGCCTGTACATTTTCGTCCAGCACATCCGCCGCTACAGTCATATCGCCTTTACCCAAAAACTGCTCAATGAAGATACGAGCGATCGCCAAATTTTGTTCTTCCGTTGGAGTCATGATCCTTGATTTCCTGCTGTAGTTGATTGATTTGAACCTACCAGGCGAGTGTCACTGCACCCCCAGCCTTCCGCATCTCTGCAAAAAACTTGCCCTGTGCCCCACCCTCTGGAAGCGTTGCCAGATAGACGGCAGTTTCAGCACCCTCATCGGCTGTGAACGGCGCATTAGAACCCCCCATATCTGTTTGCATCCAGCCAGGAGAATAAGCATTGACCAAAATATTGGTGCCCTGAAGTTCCTTTGCCCAGAGTGCCGTTAGTCCATTCAGCCCAACTTTAGACAAGCGATAAGACGGAGCTAGGGGATAGTAATCGCTGCCCATTGAAGTAAGAGAAGCCATTTCAGTAGATACGTTAACAATAATGAAATCGATAAACCTGGCAGCGATCGACTTAAATCTGTTGGTTGCCTTTGAAGCACTTCTAGAGCAGCAGAGCGTTACAAAAGCTGCCGAGCAGCTTCAGATTGGTCAGCCTGCCATGAGTGCAGCCCTCAGTCGTTTACGGATTTTGTTTGAGGATGAGTTGTTTGTGCGGCTAGGGCGACAGATGCAGCCGACGCTCAAAGCTCAAGCAATCGCCCCAGGTATTTTGGCGGCATTGCAACAGATCCGCCAAGCCGTCACTGCTAGCCAAACCTTTGAACCATCCATCAGCGATCGCACCTTTACGATCGGTAGTTCAGACTACACCAGCTTTGTTCTGATGCCGCCGCTACTGAAGTTTAGCCTTCAAAATGCTCCCTCCATCAACGTTCAAATGATTGAATTTGAGAAGGACAGGGTTGGAACTTTGTTAGAACAAGGAGAAATCGATGTGGCATTGGGTGTGTTTCCTGATCCACCCCGACAAACGCAATGGGAACCCATCTTTGAAGAACGCTTTGTGGGAATTGCCCGTCGAGGACATCCGGCTATCCAGCAAGGCACGATGAGCTTAAAAGCCTTTGCCCAGTTTCCTCATGCCCTCACAACGTTACGTCGAGATACAGCAGGTGCTATTGACAAGGCGTTGAATAAGCAAAACTTAGAACGTCGAGTTGCATTCACAACGCCGCACATGATGGTTTTGCCGTTTGCGATCGCATCAAGTGATTTAGTTGCAGCACTCCCCCGACGCATTGCATTGCGTTTAGCAAATGTCTGTAATTTAACCATTTTTGAACTACCCGTCAATACAAAAGCGTGGACGGTTTCCATGTTGTGGAGTGCTTTGAGCGATCAAGATGAAGCGAATCGTTGGTTACGCAACAGAATCAAAGCAATTTCTCAGACGATCGAGACAAGTTAATCTACTTGATGCAGCGAGTTCCATATAACAATTCTCACTGCGAGCGTCAGGGAGAGGCGATCGCACTCTACTTCTTCTGTTTGCGGTCATAGTGTCGATTTGCTTTAGCACGATTGCCGCAGTCTTCCATATCACACCAGCGGCGACTGCGATTGCGGCTGAAATCAAGAAAAAACCAGCCACAACCAACTCCTGCACATTCCCGCAGGCGATCGCAATCTGAGGCAGTCAACACATTGGCAGTCGAGCGAACAATTTGCCACAGAACGAAATCAAGTTGATTTGTCTCTGTCCACTACCAGGTGAAGCTAGAATTGGTTGCCCTCTGATTTTGCCTGCTCTTCAACAAACAATTGGATTAGTTTATATTGTGCTATTTAGCTGGAAAATTGAAGTAAGTCTTCAATTTTCGTCAACGATTCCAATCCAAATTTGGCTAATGGCAGCACTATCGGGAATTGTGCAGTATGCGTTGGCATTCTGGTTTTATTTAAGTGCAATCCGATTAATGCCCGTCGGCGTTGCGGCTCAATTTCTCTCTAATCCCTGTGTTTGGTGTCGGTGGCGCGTATCTATTTCTGGGTGAACGTCTTACCGTTATATAGGGCATGGAGATGACGATTACGATCGCCGCTGTTTCACAAATTTCTCGTTTGCAATCGAGTCATGAGCAAATTGGTGATTACTCAATCATCGAGGCATCAAGTACTTACTGCTACTCTTCTGGAAATGGTTCTAATGCTTTGAATGCGATCGCCTCCGCATCATCGTTATGAACTCCCAACGATTTAAGAATTAACTTTGTAATTTGTTCTGGATAGTTCGGTTCGGTATGTCCCTTTAAAGTGGTTCGCATTGCCATCAGTGACGTTCCTAAAACAAGATCCACTGTGGCTTGCACACTGTCTACGTGAAACCGTTCCAGTCGGATTCCCGCTTCTAAATCTGATAGTAGACCCCGTTCGATCGTTTCACTTAAAGGGGCTGCCACTAATCCAATGCGGACAATCACCCAACCCCAAGTGGCATCTCGCATCGCTTGATGGAGAAACTGCCGCAAACCGATCGCCATTCGTTCTGCCGGGTCTGAGATCGCGGCGTACTGTGCCCAAATCTTTTGATTCATCACATCACTCAGCGATGCGGCAACGGCTCTCAATACATCCTCGCGAGTCTGGAAATAGTTGTAAAACGTTCCTCTGGCAACGCCCGCCTCAGCAATGATGTCGTCAATCGTCACCGCATCCGTTTCTTTTCGAGCAAAGACTCGATATGCAGACTCGATCAGGTGCGATCGCGTTCGTTCCCGTTTTTCCATGCCAATAGAGGCTCGACGAGAGGGCTTCATGAAACTTGCTTTGAACGATACCGAACTTAGCATACCCCATCGTTGACACTTCTATCAAAGTGACGTTATTGTCATTTTGACAATAACGTCATGCAAGTTCTAGTCCATCACATAGGAGGCAGCCGCAATGCGTATCGCCATCATTGCTTTGGGGAGTCAGGGAGATGTACAACCCTACATTGCACTGGGGAAAGGGCTAAAAGCGGCAGGTTATGAGGTTCGCTTACTAACCCATGAAAACTTTGGAGGATTAGTCACCTCGCATGGACTAGAGTTCTGCCCCATGCAGGGAAACGTGCAAGAACTGATTGAAACGCCTGAAATGCGCGAATTGACGGCAAAGGGAAACTTTGTGACTATGACCCTAAAGACAGCAAAAGAAACCGAACGGGTGTCTGTTCAATGGGCGCAATCAGGGTTAGAAGCCTGTCGCGGTATGGATTTGCTGATAGCAGGAGTGGGAGGGCTGTATCTTGCTCTCTCCTTTGCTGAGAAGTTAGAGATTCCCCTGCTGCCAGCCTTTGTGTTTCCCTTCACGCCCACCCGAACGTTTCCGGGAGTTTTGTTTCCGCAGTCGCTCAACCGTTGGGGAGGAACTGTCAACTGGTTGTCTCATCAAGCCTTGAGGCAAATCATCTGGCAAGGTTCCCGTTCAGGCGATACCGCTTCCCGTCAGCAAGTTCTCGACTTACCCACCTCTCCCTTTTTCGGGCCCCACCAGTCTCCCTATTTACATCGCTTGCCAACCCTCTACGGGTTCAGTCCTTCTGTTCTTGCAAAGCCGTCGGATTGGCAGAATACCCATGTCACCGGCTATTGGTTCCTAGATGCCGCCTCCGATTGGACTCCCCCGACCGATCTGGTGAACTTTCTAGAGGCAGGTCCACCCCCGGTTTACATCGGCTTTGGCAGTATGGGCAATCGCGACCCTGAAGAGACGGCTGAACTTGTTTTACAAGCCCTTAAAAAAACGGGGCAACGGGCGATTCTGTCGGCTGGCTGGAGTGGAATGCGAACAGAAAATCTGCCAGACAACGCTTTTCTCGTCAATTCGGTTCCCCATGCGTGGCTGTTTCCACGGGTTGCGGCGGTTGTGCATCATGGGGGTGCAGGTACAACAGCGGCAGGACTTCGGGCAGGGGTTCCGACGATCATTATTCCGTTTTTTGGCGATCAGGGCTTTTGGGGGCAACGGGTCGCAGACTTGGGCGTAGGAACCACACCGATTCCCCGCAAACAGCTTACAACAGAGCGATTAGCACAAGCGATTCAAACGGCAGTGAGCGATCGCACAATGCGTCAGCGTTCGGCAGACTTAGGCGCAGAAATTCGCAGTCAAGATGGAGTCGCGAGTGCCGTAGCCATTATCAAAAAACTTGAGGTAGAAGGAAACGCTTGACGGCTTTTTGCACACTCGCTATATTACTTACTATAAGTTAAGTAAGTCACCTGTTCGAGCAGAAAAAGTGTGAGTGCCAAGGCAAAATCTGGAGATTCGCGGGAGCAATTGCTGCAACTAGCTGAAGCTCTGTTTGGTGAGCGAGGCTATACAGCCGTTACCTTGCGAGACATTGCAGATGCCTTTAAGGTGCGTCAGGCTGCCCTTTACTACCATTTTCCAGGTGGTAAGGAGGAGTTGTTTGTTGAGGTGATGAAGCGCAGTTTTGTGCGCCACCAAGACGGTTTAAACCGCGCTATTTCTCAGGCAAAACCTAACCTGTCCTGCCAGCTGAATCAGATGGCAGATTGGTTGCTGGCACAACCCCCACTCGACTTGACTCGTCTAGCGCGATCGGATCTCCCAGCACTTTCTCCAGAACATGCTCAAACTCTGCATGAGTTGGGCAATGTATCGCTCGTAGAGCCAATCCAGCAGGTTTTGGCACAGGCGTATGAGCGAGGAGAAATTCGCTTAGTGGATTCCAAACTGATGGCTACGATGTTTCTCTCTCTCATCGATACCGCCCACGATATGCATCGTTACAAAAACATTCCCAAGCAGGTTTTAGCCAAGGATATGATCGACATCCTGCTAGATGGAATGCGCCGCCGCTAATTTTTTTTACTCGTTTACTTACTTAATTTTAAGTAGATAACATCTCGCTAATCAATTAAGGAGATATAGCAATGATGGTCGTAAAGCATGGAGTGGCATTGGTTACGGGTGCATCTTCTGGCATTGGAAGAGCGACCGCGATCGCCCTCAAATCAGCCGGATTCATCACCTATGCAACCGCTCGGAATCCGCAAACATTGAGCGATTTGGCTGCAAAAGGGTGTCATGTTTTGCAACTTGACATTACAGATGAATCGTCAATGCTAGCTGCTGTGCGATCGATCGCAGCAAAGCATAATGCAATTTCTGTGTTAATCAACAATGCGGGCTATACCCAGATTGGTCCCTTAGAAGAATTAACAATGGAAGAGATTCGTCGCCAGTTCGAGACTAATAACAAGTAAGGTTAAATGCACACAACAAAAAGCAAGGTGACGCTTTGCGTCACCTTGCTTTTTGTTGTGTGCATTTAACACGACATGATATAATACATTTGGTCTACTGCGAATGTGTCAACTGGTACTGCCAGGGATGCGATCGCAAGGCTATGGACGCATTATCAATGTCAGCTCGATGGGCGGAAACTTCACCACACCTGGCAACGGTGCTTATCATGCCAGTAAGTATGCCGTCGAATCATTTACCGATGCGCTGCGCTATGAGGTACAACCGTTTGGTGTGGATGTCGTTTCGATTCAACCAACGGGAGTGCGAACGCCATTCGTTGAAAAGCTCTATGCACTGATGCCTCAAACGGGTAATGAAAGCCCCTATGCGAATTTCAAGCGAAACATTGAAGCGCGTGTTCGACAGATGTTTGCAGAAAATGCCTGGGGCGTTCTGAATCCAGAGGATGTTGCGAAGGTGATTGTGCAGGCGGCTCTTGTGCGTCGTCCTCGGACTCGTTACCAAGTCGGATTGAGCGGCAAGATTTTCATTTGGGTTCGTCGTTTGTTATCCGATCGCGCCTGGGATGCACTCATGTCTCAAATGTTTCCAATGGGTCAGGGGTCAAGTTCCAAAAATCGCAAGACTACACAGGTTCAAGATTTCAGCATGATGGACTAATTGAATTGTTTGATGCAGGTAAACATTTTTCTGGTTCTAAATAAGTTTGTGTTTTGTGACAGAATGCCTCCTCGACCGAGAGAACTCCTATGCTGAAGGTAAGCACTGTGGAGGATACCCTCTATGACAGAGCAGAAGAAACG
>NZ_JAMPLB010000095.1:0-20435 GCF_039962325.1 Leptolyngbya sp. PL-A3 | reverse complement strand
TGGCCGAAACCGAACTCAGTGTTCTAGCTCGGCAATGTTTAGATCGCCGCATTGCCGATGAAGAAGCTTTACAACGAGAAATCCTGGCTTGGGAGGAGCGTAGAAATACCCAATTGCGAACCATCGATTGGCAATTTACGACCGATGATGCGCGGATTGAACTCAAACGGCTTTACCCCTCATTTCAACCTTGACACACCACTAGCTGAAACGTATCAATTTGTCCTGTTGCTTCAAATTGATGCAGACAGCGTTCCAAATCTGCTTTGAGACCCCAAGCATTTTGATAGCGATCCTCGGCATTCTTCGCCATCAACTTCATCACAATGTTCGAAACTGCTTGAGGAATGGCGCTAGGCGAGCCGTCCTTCTCCCTTTTCCCTTTCCCCTTTGAACTCTCCCAAATTTCATGCGGCGGAATCGGTTGTTTAGCAATATGGCAATGCACCAACTCCAAAATGTCTGTAGTTAGGAACGGTAATTGCCCAGTAAGCAATTGGTAGAACGTCACACCAAGCGAATAGAAATCGGTGCGGTAATCGAGCAGACGGTTCATTCGTCCGGTCTGCTCTGGTGATAGGTAGGCGAGGGTTCCTTCTAAAATATGAGGACTGGTGAAGGTTGGATTCGTGCGATTAAATTGCGTTGCAATTCCGAAGTCAATGATTTTGACAATGCCCATGTGTGGATTGAAAACAATATTTCCAGGGTTGATATCTTTATGAATCACGCCAGCCGCATGAATTCTACCGAGGATGTCTGTGAGGTCGATCGCCAACCGCAAAAATTTAGATAATGGGATGGGGCAGAAATCTGAACGCTGCTGCATCCATCTTGCGAGAGATTCGCCACCAAAATCTTCTAAAATTATGACAACTGTGCGTTGATACTCCTGCTGGCTATATGCCTTTATGACACCCTCCAGATTGAGAGAGCGCGTGATCTGGTATTCCTGCTTATAGCGCGTTACCTCTTGGGAAGTAGGATAACCTTGCTTGAGCATTTTAACCACAATTGCTTGGCCATCTTGCTCCCTGACAGCACGATGCACCAAAGATACGGAACTCTCATAAATTTTGCTCCGAAAAGTAATTCCAGGTAGGGTAAGCATAGACGCTCCTCGCCATTTCTTCGCAGTCCCCTCTTGCTACCGTTTAAGGTTCATTATTCAAGATGTCTTCAATTCACGCCATTTAAGTTGGTTAAGTTAACCCTTAACTTAAATAATTAGATCGCATAAGATTAGAGTACATGACTTATTCACCAGACTTAATTGGAAGTAAGAAGGTGAGATCAATCAAGAAGGGATTACTCTTCTCATCCCTCTTTCAATTAGGCAACGCCTAGATAAGTTGACTCAGTCGCGAGTTGTGGAGTTCACAAGCAATCCCCATCATACCGGTAAGATCTATCCATGTTCTCAGCGGATGCACCACAGTCTTGTACCGCTTGATGCCTTTAATATGATGCTCGTTGAACTCAATCGGATTCTGTTCGGCTAACCATTCTCCTGTCCGAGCTGCCCAATACAAGGCAACTTTAGCTCTTCTAGCGCGTGAATGAAGTTGCTGTGACTCTCGCCATACAGACTATCGGCCAACATCAACTCGAAACGAAATCTCATCGCTTGAACTTGAACAAGTATGGCAGCGGCAATTGCGGTTTGCTCTGGTACACATCCTTTTGGAGCCGGTCTTTGGGTTTGTACACCTCAAACGTCAAGGGCAAAATCATGCCCCGGAACAAGGCATAAGCGGTGACGGCGACAATCCCATTTTCTCCTTTTTGCCGACGTTGCTAATGAATTGACGCTTGACGTAATCGGTGTGGGCGCCTTTTTTGACTACTGCACAGACTAGTACGCTGAGGCGGAAATCCATCACCTATGTTTTTGTGTAGGGTGCTTCGCACCCTACACAAAAACATAGGTTGCGAACTTAGGCCGCAGCCTACTAGGGGGATTTGAGGAGCAAGTGATGCAGTCCAGACTCTTGCGTTGAAGTCTCGAAATCATGCCGATATACAGGTATTTGGAAGCCTCAAAGCTATGCACCTCGGGGAATAGATGGGCGAAGGGCTGACAATATTCATCTACCAAGCGTAGGGTAGGACGGGCTACACGAGGGTCTACCATAACCGGCTCTAGCCAGGGTGATACACCTAAGCCCTATAATTCTTCAATTGCCGTACAACAGAAATCAAATTAATTCAATGCTTAGAGAAGATTGTGTTCTGAATTTGTTGATGATGCGGTTGTGCTATGATCGCCCAGTTGAGATTTCTTTCTAAATAAGATCATTTCCAGATACTTAATCACCACATAGAGCACCGGGACAACCAGCAAACTGAGGAACGTTGCTACGAGCAATCCACCGAATACGGCGGTTCCCAGCGAGTGACGGGCATTAGCTCCCGCTCCAGTGGCAATCACCAGTGGAAAAAAGCCAACCAGGGCAGCAAATGCAGTCATCAGAATGGGACGAAACCGTTCTTCTGCAGCAATTAAGGCTGACTGAACAATGCTCTTGCCCTGTTCTCGGGCTTGGTTGGCAAATTCCACAATCAAAATGGCGTTTTTACTCGCAAGCCCAATTAACATCACTAGTGCAATATTGGCATACACATCGTTAGACAGCGTTGGTTCAATCATCCGCCGCAACGCTATCGCACTTAATGCACCCAAAATCGCTAACGGCACGGTCAGGAGAATGATGACCGGGTCAATATAGCTTTCGTATTGCGCAGATAGCACCAGAAACACCATGATAATGCCAAACAAGAAGATCAGCGGACCCAGGCTTCCAGCTGCGACTTCCTGACGGGTTAAATCTGACCATTCGAATTTGATGCCGGGTAACGCCGCTTCTTTGTACGCATTGCTGATAGTCTCGATCGCTTGCCCACTGCTGTAGGTATCCGATTGAGTACCCTGAAGCAAGATGGAACGGTAGCCGTTGAAGTGAGAGATAATTGCGGGCCCCGTATAGGGTTTAACCGTGATCAACTGATCCAGCGAAATCATCGTGTTGTTAGTCGATCGCACATAAATCTGCTTGAGATCCTCCGGTTTGTTGCGGTATTGTCCATCTAGCTGCACATACACCTGGTAGTAGCGGGGACCCAAAACAAACTGGCTGACGTAAGATGAGCCAATGCTGGTGCTCAGCGTTGTTAACGCATCACTAAAATTGACATTCAACGCATTAAGCTGATCCCGATTGATGTTGATTTCATACTGGGGCGTATTGGCAGTAAATTGCGTGAAAGCACCTGGTGGCGAAAAGATACCGCTTTGATTGGCTCTCTGCAAAATATCCTGGGCATTTGCAGCAAACTCCTGGAAGCTCAATCGCCCGTTTGTCGTATCTTCGAGCTGCATGTTGAAGCCACCTAAAGGACTAAAGCCTGGGATGGGCGGCGGGCTGGAACCCACAGCCGTTGCACCCGTAATCTTGGTCGCCAGTTCGCCATTCAGTTTTTTCAAAATGGCACTAACCGTTTGATTGGCTTTAGAACGATCGCTCCAGGGTTTGAAGTGGGCAAAAAAGATGCCCTGATTTGCCGCATTCCCATTAAATCCAGCACCGCCAATTTCAGCAGTTGATTCTATCTCCTCAATCTTTTCCAACGACGCATGCACTTGACCAAGAATATTGTTGGTATATTGCAACGAGGCATTGTTGGGACCCTGTACGAAGCCCAATATGGAACCTTGATCTTCAGCGGGAACGAAACCATCTGGCACCGATTTAAACACAAGGACGGTGGCAGCGAGCCCAACGAGAAACAGCGCAATCACTAAATAGCGCAGCCCAATCAGATGAACTACGATGGCTTTGTAGCGATCAAGCACCCAGGCAAAGCCCCGATTAAATCTGTCAAAGAACCAGTTCTGGTAAGCACGTGATTCCTGCGGAGAACTCAGCAGAATTGCTGCAATGCTGGGGCTAAATGTGAGCGCGTTGAAGGTTGAGACAGCAATGGAAAAAGCAATAACCAGAGCGAATTGACGATAAAGAAGCCCAGTTGCTCCAGGAAAAAACGCGACGGGTACGAATACTGCCATTAATACCAATGACGTCGAAATCACGGCTCCAGTTAGCTCGTTCATCGCAGCATGGCTGGCCTGACGGGCAGTCATCCCTTCATGCTGCATCTTAGCCACGATCGCTTCCACCACTAGAATTGCATCGTCCACTACCAGACCTGTTGCCAGCACCAGACCAAACATGGTCAGGCTATTAATCGAAAAGCCAAACAGCTTGGCAAACACCATTGCCCCAACTAATGAGACAGGAATTGCAATCGTGGGAATAATCGTGGCACGCCAATCCTGCAGGAATATGAAGATCACTAGAACCACCAGAACGATCGCCTCAGCTAACGTGATAACCACTTCCTTATTGGATTCTTCAATAAAACTCACCGTGTCATATACCAATTGGGTGGTGACTCCCGGTGGAAAACTCTGCTTCAGCTCTTCTATCTTGGCAGCTACCTGCTTTGCCACATTCAGCGCATTGCTGCCCGGAAGCTGATAAACCCCTAATGCAACCCCAGGCTTACCGTTGATTTTGCCTGAGACGCTGTAGGACTGCGCGCCCAGTTCTGCCCGGCCTACATCTCGCAGCTTTGTCTGCGTTCCATCACGACCCACCTTAATCACGATGTTTTCCGCTTCATCGACGGACTTAAACTGTCCTTGAAGCTTGAGCGGAATTTGGTAGAGTTGCCCTTTAGGAACAGGTTCTGCCCCGATTGTGCCGCCACCAACCACCACATTTTGCGACTGAACTGCGCTCACCACATCGTTAATTGTGATATCGCGACTTGCTAACGCATCAGGATCTAACCAGAATCGCATTGCATATTGCAATTGCCCAAACACATTCACCTGCCCCACACCAGGAATACGAGCGATCTCATCAGTAACCGCCAAATCAACAAAGTTACTAATGAAGGTTGCATCATATTCATCATTGGGTGAGTAAAACCCGTACACAACCAGCAGGCTAGGAGATGCCGTTTTAACCGTGATTCCCTGCTGCTGCACAGATTCG
Source organism: Leptolyngbya sp. PL-A3 (assembly GCF_039962325.1). Taxonomy (NCBI): domain Bacteria; kingdom Bacillati; phylum Cyanobacteriota; class Cyanophyceae; order Leptolyngbyales; family Leptolyngbyaceae; genus Leptolyngbya; species Leptolyngbya sp. PL-A3. The sequence goes on along the minus strand of NZ_JAMPLB010000095.1, from coordinate 15,375 downwards.
GGCAGGAGCGGCACTGCTTGTTGTAGGTTATTTTGCACATTCACCTGATCTTCATTTGGGTTCGTATCCACCCCAAAAAATGCGGAAATACTGCTGCTGCCTACCACACTCGATGAGCTGAAATACTGCATATCCCGGGTACCGTTGAGTTTTCGCTCAATGGGTGTAGTAACGATTGTTTCGATCGTTTCTGGGTCAGCCCCCACATAACTAGCACTCACTTGCACTTGAATTGGTGCAATTTGGGGCACATATTCGATCGGCAACAGCGGCACACTGACTGCCCCCAGTAGCAGAATTACAATGGTGAGAACCGTGGTTAATACAGGTCGCTTAATAAACGTATCCGCGATGGAAAAAATCACGCTGCCTCCTGGTGATTAGGGCGAGTCATAAGCAATCAGAGTGCTGAACGAGCGGTATTGCTGACCTGGGGTGCAACGGGAGTTCCTTCCTGCAACTTGAGAATACCCGATACAATGACGCGATCGCCCGGTTTTAGACCTTTCACGACCTGATAGTTCTGCCCTTGAATTGCTCCAAGAGTCACGGGTATTTGATGTGCGATCGTTTGGGTCTTGCCATTGACGATTTTATCTTCAGCGGTAAACACAAAGTTTTGCCCCCCAATAGTTGTGACAGCAGTGGTAGGAACCAAAACTCCTGGTTTTGTATTCCAAATCACTCTTGCTTTCACGTATTGAGCGTCCCGTAAATAGCCACGGGCATTCGAGAACCGTGCACGCGCCAAGATAGATTGAGCGGTTGGATCAGCTTTAGAAGCAACGAAATAAATTCTCCCTGAACTGAGCGGTTGTTCAGTGTTGGGCTCAAGCAATTGAACCGATAGCCCAGTTCGCAGTTCGTCAGAACGGTTGATCGGAATTGGGAGCTGTAGGTCAAACGCTTCATTTTGGTTAATTGTAGTGAGAACCTGCCCAGTTGTCACATAGTCACCTGGCTTGAGCGTAATATCTCCCACTGCCCCTGAGATGGGAGCAATCACTTGCTTAAAACTGAGGCTAACTCTAGCCGTTGCCGCATCTGCCTCAGCCTTATGAATATTGGCATCAGCTTGCTCAACAGCTGCTCTTGCCGCTTTGACTTGCTCTTGGGCTTGCTTCACGGTATCGGATTTCACTTTGAGTGCGGTAGCATATTGGTCGCCAGTTGCCTGGTCAACTGCCCCTTGGGTTACTAAATATTGATAGCGATGGTTATTCACCTGCGCTAACTCATACTCCGACTGTGCCGAGGTTAACTGCGATTGCGCCACCCGAAGCTGCTGAACCAGCGTATTTCGTGCCGCCACGGCTGCATTAACGTTTGCCTGAGCGCTATTCACTTCTGATGCCGTTTGATCCAGATTTAAGAGAAAAATTGGGTCGCCTTGCTGTACGCGATCGCCCGGTTTCACCAAAATGCGATCAATCCGCCCGTCGATTTGCGGTTTTAACTGAACCGTCTGCTCTGCCTCCAGTGTGCCAACAAAGTCAGTACTGTCTTGAAGGGTGCTAGATTGTAGCGTTTGCAACTGCACAGACGCAGGTGGAGGACTACTGGCTTTGGCAGGGGCTTCAATCTTTCCACAAGCCGCAGTCAAGCTGGAGAGTAAAAGGGTGATGCCAAGGAGTGAGTATCGCTTCACTAGAGACCTCCCATTGTGGAGAGTGGATGGGTTATTTGCTGAGGTTGAGTGCTCGATGTCCGATAATTACCGTTTTGAATTTTAGATTTACGATTGCAGATCGTGAATGCCCCACGGCATAGGGATTCGGGAAATCATCTGTAGCATCTATTTCTCAAATCGGTAATGGCGCAATTACCCTTTGGGAAACTACGAAGCACCCACATTTAAGTCTCGGTCATACAGTCGAGATGAGAAGTCAAGATGAGCAACTTAATGGAAAGATAAGAAACGAGTGGTGGTGTTCCATGTCATGTCAAATTAAATGCACATGATCAAGCTGCCTTACCAAATGGGAACCAGTCATAGAAGGTTAACCCTCGGATTAAGTCCTGCTGATGGAGAAGTCGTTGACAGCGTTGGTAGACCCATTCCTCTATTTCATCAATCGAGTCAAATACTTGATTGGCGATCGGCTCATTTACCAGTGGCTATAACCGCTCAGTCGGTTGCAACTCTGGATCGTTCGGTCACGGTTTTAGCTTGGCGGTATCGCTGCTCCAATGCCTCCAGGCTGAGGTGAGGGCTGATCGTGAGACGTTTCGGCATTTGTAGAGAGGGGAGTTGAACTTCCTCCCATATTATGGATATTTAAGCCGACATAATATTAGCCGCAATTACCGCAGAGCTGAAGTGAGCTGGTGGAATTTTGTTGTTGCATCCGTTACAGTTTTCACCACGGTGATTGTTGGTCACATTGAAGCAGGATTGGCACGATACTACTTTAATGTGGAATCTGCATTGAATTGGCCGCAATTATCATGAACAGTAGTGGCGGTTTCACGATGGTGATGCTGGCATAATGAAAGCAACGAGATGAATGAGTGAGGAATGTGCGATGGATGTGACTTCAAGGCTGACAGGCGTTACAGCTACAGATACGCTAAAGCAGGTAGCTTGGCAAGAACTTGAAGCATCCATCCTTTACTATCAAGGACGCCCTATAGGAACGATTGCGGCCCATGACTCAAGTGTAGATACCCTAAACTATGACCAATGTTTTATACGTGATTTTGTCCCATCTGCTCTAGCATTCTTAATGCGCGGAGACGCAGAAATTGTGCGTCACTTTCTGGTTGAAACGTTGGCGCTTCAAAGTCAAGAAAGGCAAATGGATTGCTTTAAGCCAGGGCAAGGGCTAATGCCAGCTAGCTTTAAAGTACAAATCATTGACAATCAAGAACAGCTGGTTGCAGACTTTGGCGAACAATCGATCGGGCGAGTAACGCCAATTGATTCCTGCCTGTGGTGGGTGATTTTGCTCCGAGCCTACGTTAAAGCAACAGGCGATCTGCAGTTAAACTCTAAACCAGAATTTCAACAGGCTATTCGGTTGATTCTTGATCTTTGTTTATCGGCTCGATTTGACATGTATCCGACGCTGCTCGTTCCAGATGGGTCATTCATGATCGATCGCCGCATGGGGGTTTATGGGCGTCCCCTAGAGATTCAAGTGCTGTTCTATGCCATGCTGAGATCGGCACAGGAGCTATTGCTACCGAATGATCAGAATCTGCTCTATTTGAACGCAATCGAAGAGCGGCTCAACCATTTGAGCTACCACTTGCGAGAGTATTACTGGCTTGATTTCAAACACCTGAATGAAATTTATCGCTACAAAGAAGAAGAGTTTGGCGATCGTGCCGTCAACAAATTCAATATCTATCCAGATTCGATTCCTCAGTGGCTGGTTGAGTGGATTTCTAGAACGGCGGGCTATTATGCCGGAAATTTAGGATCGGGGTGGATGGATTTTCGCTTTTTTGCCTTAGGCAACTTAATGACTGTGATCACCGGATTAGCAACGCATGAGCAATCCCAGGCAATCATGAATCTGATTGAACAGCGCTGGGATGACTTGATTGGGCAAATGCCAATGAAGATTTGTTTTCCCGCATTACAGGATTTGGAATGGAAACTCCTCACAGGTTGTGATGCCAAAAATGTTCCCTGGTCATATCACAATGGTGGAAATTGGCCTGTTCTGCTTTGGATGTTAACCGCCGCTGCTGTCAAAGTGGGCAGAACTGAATTAGCTCAGAAGGCAATCGCGATCGCTGTAAGCAACCTTGAGCCAGACGAGTTCCCAGAATACTACGACGGTCGCTATGGACACCTGATCGGTCGGGAAGCCAGAAAACATCAAACCTGGACGATCGCGGGTTATTTAGTCGCGAAAGCAATCATCGAAAATCCTGACTATCTCTCACTTGTTTGCTTTAGCGATGACATCACGGTTATGCACTGTGCGATTAAATGATAGTGCGCTTAGGAGGTTTCTGCATAAGAATCTACCCAGGATGTTGGTGCTTTGCCCGCGAAGCGGGCAAAGCACCAACATCCTGGGGGTAATTTCATTGTTGGAAATCTCCTTAAGAAGATTACAGCCCTGACGGAACTGCTTGGGAGTACTTTCCACACGATCATGCTCACTCTCGTGCCTATCGCTGGAGTGAGGATGGCACTGCTAGTATTTCCGATACGCATCAGCGATTATGTTTTGCGATCGCGTTGTGGAACGACGAAGATCGGGGATGCAAACGATACAAATTATTTGTTCTTAAAAAGTTTTTGCGACACAACCCTTGGACTACCGATATCTTTCATTTGAGTCTCCTTTCGCAACCTTTAATTGGGGCTACCCAGTAGAAACTCTTTCCTACATTCCCAGCGCTGTCAAACATGAGAGTTTCCCGTCACTGATTAGGATATTAACGATTGCTTAATCCAAACAGACAATTCTCAACGTTCAACTGCCCCTAATGCTAACAGCGTAGCTTGTTGTGCAGCGGTTAGTCCTTGGACACCTCGAATGTTCATGTTCTCGTAAATGCGCTCACCTCGCAGCGTTTTGAGGCATTCACCCGTTCTGACATCCCAAAATTTAATTGTTTCATCCTGACTGCCACTGGCAAAGATCTGACCATCAGGACTAAAACTGTTAGAGTAAACTGCACCGGTGTGGCCGTGCAATATCTTCAAACATTCACCACTCTGCACATTCCACAAGCGAATTGATGCATCAAAACTACTGCTTGCCAAAATCTGATTACCCGGAGCGTCAGTGGAGCAATGGTTCGGGGCATAGGTAACTGACCAGACATAGCCTGTATGTCCCTGCAACACCTTGAGACATTCGCCGCTACGAAGATTCCAAAGCCGAATAGCCCCGTCATGATGACCTGTAACTAAGATTTGGTTGTCATGATTGAAGCAGACAGAACAGATTCCGCTGGGGGTTGATAATACCTGGATACATTCACCATCGTGCACATTCCACAGCCGCACCGTTTGATCAAAACTGCCACTTACCAAAAACTGTCCGTCGGAGGTAAAGCTGACGGGCCAAACCCAATCGGTATGACCATGTAATACTTTGAGACACTGACCTGTTTGTGTATCCCACAACCGAATCGTATTATCTTGGCTGCCACTCGCAAGAGCCTGACTATCTGGGCTAAAGCAAACTGACCAAACCCAGGCTGTATGACCTCTCAGTTCTCTAAAACACTGACCACTCTGCATGCTCCACAATCGTATCGTTTGGTCATTGCTGCCACTCGCGATAGTCCGAGCATCTGGGCTGAAACAAACTGACCAAATCCAAGCGGCATGGCCTTGCAATACCTTAAGACACTGACCATTTTGTGTATCCCATAGTCGAATGACTGCATCTTCGCCACCACTAACCAATGCTTGACTATCTGGGCTGAAACTAATGGAATGGATGCCACAAGACTTTCCCTGTAGGACTTTGAGACATTGACCTCGTTGTATGTTCCACAATCGAATTGAAAAGTCATAGCTGCCACTGGCAATGGTCTGACTATCAGGGCTAAAACTGATCGACCGAATGCCACCCGTATGACCACGCAACACCCTAAAACACTCACTGCTCTGAATATCCCATAGTCGAATCGAAGCATCGAAACTAGCGCTAGCCAGAGTCTGACCATCTGGGCTAAAGCGAACTGACCGGATGTCTTCTGTATGCCCGTAAAGTACATTGAGACACTGACCGTTTTGCACATCCCACAAACGAATGGCTCCATCATCATCGCCACTTGCCAAAGTTTGACCATCTGGGCTAAAGCGAACTGACCAAACCCAAGCTTCATGACCATGTAGTATGTTGACGCACTGACCGTTCTGCACATTCCATAAGCGAATTGTTGTATCGTTACTGCCACTAACAAGCGTTCGACCATCTGGGCTGAAACTGACCGACCAAACTCGCCCAATATGTCCCTCTAATATTTTCAAGCACCGACCAGATGCTACATCCCATAGGCGAATGCTAGAATCCTCACTACTACTGGCAATTGCTTGGCCATCAGGACTAAAGTTGATTGAGTATACAGAGTTTCTGTGCCCCTGAAGAGTCTTGAGACATTCGCCTGATATCACACTCCATAGGCGAATCCTAGCATCCTCACTGCCTGTAGCAAGCATCTGGCCATCTGGGCTGAAACAGACACAAAAAATCCAGCTTCTATGTCCTTGAAATGTGAACAACTGTTTTCCGTCTGTTACTTGCCATAGGTGAAGAGTCCCATTAGTACCGCTTGTTGCCAGATGTCTACCATCTGGTGAAAAAGCGACCGATTCAACGCCACCTAATGTTTCTGCAAACACGGATTTTGCCAAGTCAGCATTGTAAAAATTAGCTTCTCTTAAGTTGACCTGCCGTAAGTCAGCTTGCCACACTACCATATTTGAGAAGTCGTAACCGCGTAAATCAATTTTCAGATACACAAGTAAGTTGAGGAGATTACCTGCCATGTAGTTCGCTTGGAGCGATCGCTGTTGTTTCAGCATTGCTCTTAACTGTTGCTCAACTGCTTTAAGATCGCCAAGTTGAACCAACAACTGTTCAGCGATCGGCTCAAGGATCAATCGCTTTTGCATCTCGCGAATATAGTCTTTTGCTTGTGCTTTGATTAGTGCATGAGTTAGCAATATGGGTAAAGGGTGAAGCGGTAAAGAGGAAAAAACTGTTTTCCTTTCCCCATTTTTCTTTCCCCATTCCCCAATTTCTTGGCATGCCTGCTCAACTAATCTCTCTGTGACGTATTCCAACACGACAGGTTGTAGGAAGAACTGCTCATCTTCCTTTTCGATCAGCGACCGCCGCCGTAAAGCCTGAATTCCATCGGGTAGTCTGCGCTTAGACACTGTAGTCGTAATATTCTCATCTAACTCATAAAGTGAGACAGGTTCCCGGCTAATCGCTAGCCAAATGATGACCTCTCGCTCAATATTAGAAAGACGATCGAACTGTCGTTGGAGTACATCTCGAATGTCATCAAAAATGGCTAATCCTTGTTTCACATAGTTTAAAACCTCAACAATTCTACCGTTAAAGAGTTCTTGAGTGGCGGCGGCTACTAGCTTCAGTGCTAAAGGATTGCCGCTGTAATGTGTAATTAATTGCTTCCATTCGGACTCGGTACCCGTAAATTCTCCTTTGTAATGAAACAGTTCTCGCCCTGCTTCTGGGTCTAATCCTTTCAGCAAGAATGCTCGTACTGATTGATTCTCACCTTCAAGTAACGCAATTTCTCTAGGTTTTTCGCGACTGGTCAGGAGTAGGCAACTTTGATGAAAAACCTCTCCAATACTTCTAAACAGTTGCCCATATCCCTCACACCCCGATCGATACTGTCCAGTTTGCTCTGGGCTGAGAATCATTTCGGCGTTGTCGAGAATTAACAAACAACGGCAGGAGCGCAAAACCTCCATCAACCTCAGCAGTTTTCCATCCAGGCTACTTGGCAAAGCAGTGTCTTTTTGCTGTGCCCTCAACAAGATGGGTAATACACCCTCTAGCCACTCTGCTAACGGTGGAGCGTTTTGTAGCGATCGCCACACTACTACCTCAAACTCAGATTCAATCTGCTGCACTAGTTTGGCGGCAAGTGTACTTTTACCAACTCCACCAATACCTACCAACAGGACTAACCGACAACGCTCTTCTAACATCTGCTGCTCAAGACGCTTCAGTTCTTCACTACGTCCACAGAAGAGGGAAGTATCAACAAGATTACCCCAATCTCGCTGAGATTGCTTTGCTGAGGCAAGCGGCATGCTCGAGCGCGTATAGTCATTTAGGTTTAACTCCAACCCAAAGGCTAAAAATGCCTGCTGCAACGATTTTTTATCGATAGGTGTCGAGCGCCCTAATATCTTAACGATCGTGCTTAAGGATAAACCTATGCGCTCACTCAGTTCTTCCTGCGTGAAGCGATCCCCAGCATTTTCAGTAGCTTCAGCCTGAGTTTTGGCAGATTGAAACCTGCTCCACCCTTGCGTTGTCAGAATAACTCCTCGATGATGTTTATTCTTTTGCGATGGCATCAGAGCTTACTCAGAGCAGGATACAAAAGCTAAATACAAAGTGTAGAGGCTCTACTCAAAACATCGTTAGGAAAACTTTCTTAAGATCTAGGCAGATGCAATCAGGACTAATTTGAGTAGGCGAAACACGTTCCTGCTTCTAAATAAGTTTGTGTTTTGTGGCTGGGATGAACCTTGGGCACTGGTATTGCTGCTACGCCCTCAGCTACCGAGATTTGGAGGAGTTCAAGTTCTCAATGGCGAACCTCCTGCCAATACCAATAAAGTGGAGGTCAATATCATTCCTGGCTCACATCATCGCTATTCAGGTGGCGGCACCACCATTGCTCAACAGGTATTGGTTGATGTATTAGATAAACCATTTCCAAAAATCATGCGGGAGTTGGTGCTAGACCCGTTAGGCATGACCAATAGCACCTATCAACAGCCACTTCCAAACGATTGGTTAACAAGGACAGCAACAGCTCATTCATTTTCTGGTATTCCTCTTGAAGGCAAGCACCACATTCATCCTGAGATGGCAGCAGCAGGTTTGTGGACAACTCCATCAGATTTAGCCAAAGTCGGAGTTGAACTCATGGAAGTATTGCGTGGACTAACTGCCACCGTTTGGAGTAAAGAGACGGTAGAAGAAATGCTGCGTCCCCGACAGCCAGAGCAAACCCAAGAAGCGGATGAATCATTTATAGGATTAAGGAATGGATTATTTGCAGGATTAGGATTTTTTGCAGGGGATGGAGTTGGTGATGGGTTCTACTTTTTTCATAGTGGCATGAATCAAGGATTTGTATCATTGATGCGTGTTTACCCATATATGGGAAAAGGTGCTGAGTAGATATCATGAGTTTAAGATCACAAGCAAATCCACACATAAGAGCAGAGAAGCAGAAGTGAAAAATACAAATTGATGTAACAAGGGTTGCTCAACACTGCGGTGAACTGCGGACAGGGTCGTGGACTAGACCTGTGGATCGGGTCAGACATTCACACCAAACTCATAGCGGTTGATGAACAAACCAATGACAGCATCGTGCAACCAGATCGACTTAGAAAAGCAAATCGTTTTGCGAGCTAAGCGTTTAATTCTCGTGTGTAACGTTAAATGCTTTGAGATGACGATCTTTTTTTAACGCTTTAGTCACGGTAGTTCGGCTCATTTTGAGGACTCGTGCTGTGTCACGAGTTCCACTGCCATTGATAGCCAGATCAGTAATTTGTTGCTTGAACTGGGGCAAATATTCCCGGTAGGCATACTCTCGAATAAAAGTGCAGCGAGAGCAGTCGGAGTTACGACATTTACACCGTTGTTCCCCCTCCCCCGATTGTCCATGTTTAACTACATTATTGCTGCCACACGTAGGACAAAGAACCAATTCAAGTACCATTTCATAACCGCGAGGCCGACGGCTCTTTCAGTTTCATCCATTTCTACAGACCTAGTGGTCCGTCAATGTTTAAGTGTGGGGTAATCCCACACTTAAACATTAAATTTAAGAAGTTTTTAAGGGGTTATAAACCCCTCAAAAACCTCTTGACATGCTACTAGGCCACTACCCACGTTGAATGGGTATCAGTCCTGAAATTTTTTCTTGATTATTCGTTACTCTGCAACAAATTTGTTGGGATGAAACAGCTCTGTTTGAGCTAGAGCCTCTATCTTAAGGGGGATTTTTATCCATAAGGAAGTTCGCTTGAATGGAAATACCCGTTTACGCATACGGACAAACGCTGCATGAAACGCGACGCTGCCGGAAAATTTGTGAACAACTGGAATTCAGAGACAAAACAACGAGTCAGTATATCTCTAACCAGAACAGCATGGCGATCGCTAGATAAGGAAGCTCAAAAACGGGGTATTTCTCGCTCTGAAGTAATTGAACAGTTTGCTCGGGGTCTTGAAGTTGAGCATGCTAACCGGGAGCTGCCTGCTACTATCCCAGCCGTTGACCGCACAGTAGCCACTATTCTAGAAAGTATCACGGATGCTTTTGTTGCCTTCGATCGCGACTGGCACTACACCTATGCCAATCATGCTGCTGCTCAAATTTTGCATAAAACGCCTGAAGAATTAATTGGCAAGCATGTCTGGAATGATGTTTTTCCCGAATTGGTGGGTGGAGTTGCATACGAAGCTATGCACCGAGCCTTCATAGAGCAAGTTCCGGTTGCTTGGGAAGAATTTGGGGAGCCGGTTCAATGTTGGCTAGAAGTTAATGCGTATCCTTCATCAGAAGGGATCGCTGTTTATTTTCGCAATGTGACGGAACGCAAGCGAGCAGAGGCAGAACGGGAACGATTGCTGCAAGAGCTGGAACGGGAACGGGCTCAATTTAAAGCTGTTTTGCAACAAATGCCAGCAGGTGTCTTAATTGCTGAAGCTACGTCTGGCAAGCTAATGCTGGCAAACGAACAAGCGAAGAAAATTGTTGGATACGACTATGAAGAGTCCCATGCACTAGAAGACTATGTATCCAATACTCCGTTTCAAGCGTTTCACCCTAATGGACAGATTTACGCATTGGATGAATATCCACTGTCGCGATCGCTCAGAACAGGTGAAGTTATCGTTAATGAGGAATTGGAGCTACGTTACGAAGATGGCGACCGTACCCTTATTGCAGTCAATTCAAGCCCAATTTTGGATAAGCAGGGACAAATTCTAGCAGCCGTTGTCGTTTTTCAAAATATTACTGAGCGTCAACGGACTGAAGCACTGCTTCAAGAACAAAGAGATGCATTAGAGAACCAGCAGAAATGGTTAGAAATGGTATTGGATTTAATGCCAACACCTATGGTATTTATTGAGCCAGAAACGGCAAAAATTATTTTTTCTAATCGAATTGCGAATGAATTAGCAGGGGGTGATTTACCTAAGAACAAATCACTGAATGAGTATTCGGATGCTTATTACTGCACAGATGTGAATGGCGATCGCATCCCAGCAGAACGAATGCCCGCGGTTCTGATCGCTCGGGGAGAACGGTTAGAGGACTACGAGATGAATTGGTATACCCCCGGCGGCATTCGCTCAACTCTTTGCTGGGGAGAAATACTACCAGCTATGTATGGACATCCTGCAATCGGCATTGGAATGTTCCAGGATGTGACTCGGCTCAAGCAAATTGAGGAGAACCTGCGGCAAACGGAAGAACGCTTACAGCTTGCCCTCTCATCCGCTCAGATGTTTGCTTGGGATACAGACCTGAGAAGCCTGGAAGTGGTGTGCTCCCCCAATGCGGTAGAAATTTGGGGGTTTCATAGTGGGCCATCAGAAGCGTTTCATACCTTAATGCATCCCGACGATCGCCAAGCAGTTCTACAAGCGGTTGAGCGGACCATTGCAGGAGACTCTTCCTTCTCTTACGAATACCGAGTGATGAGTCCAGATGGCCAAATCCGTTGGTTGAGAAGCCAGGGACGTGTCTATCTTGATGAAGCTGGGCAGGCGATTCGGATGATTGGGGTCTCAGCAAACATTACTGAAGTTAAGCAGATTGAAGCTGAGCGCGATCGTCTATTAGAACAGGAACAAGCTGCTCGACGCTTAGCTGAGAGTGAGCGTCAGCGGCTGAGAGATATTCTCATGCAGGTACCCGCTATGTTTGCTGTACTATCGGGACCCAATCACGTCTTTGAACTGGCAAATGCTAAGTTTCTCGCAGTGTCTGGACGTTCTGAAGATATTATCGGCAAGGCAGCACGGGATGCCTTTCCTGAGATGGAGGGCCAGGACTTCTTTGAGATTCATGACCACGTTTATCAAACTGGGGAAGTTGTTCGAGGAGACGAATACTTATCTCGTTGGGATCCAAATGGAGATGGCAATTTAGTTGAGGGATTTTTCAATCTCGTATTTCTGCCACTGAGAGACATTGATGGTTGTATTGACAGTGTTTTGATTCATGGGATTGAAGTCACCGACCAAGTACAAGCTCGTCGGCAGGCAGAAGCTTTACTTGAAGAACTTCAGAGAAAGGAAAAACAACAACAGTTTTTGATCGAATTGAATGATGTCGTCCGTGTCATTCAAGATTCAAAAGAGATTGTGTGGCACGTAGCTACCGCTACAGGGCAACATTTCAATGTTACTCGCTGTACCTATGCTGAAATTAATGCAACACAGGAATATCTTATCGTCGATCGCGATTACTGCAATGGAGTGATGAGCATAGCGGGCCGCCATCACATCGATTCTTTCGGCCCTGCACTAATTACAGAGTTAAAGCAGGGCAAAACCATTGTTGTTGACGATGTCGATCGCGATCCCCGTACGGCTGGGTCAGGAGCTACTAGTTTTGATGCAATTCAAACAAAATCTCTTCTATGTGTTCCCTTTATAAAAGAAGGACGATTTGTTGCATTATTCGTACTACATCATATCGCTCCTCGTCGATGGACAGAGGAAGATGTGGAATTGATGGAGCGAATTGCTACAAAAACCTGGTTAGCCGTGGAGCGATCGCGAGCCGAGGCAGAACTACGTGAAAGCGAGGCTCATCTGCAACTTGCGCTTAAGGTTGGACGCATGGGAACCTGGGATTGGAATATGCAGATGAACACTGTCGCGTGGTCCGATGGGCAATTTGCCATCATGGGGTTACAAGCTAGCGAACATGCCCCAAGCTATGACCTCTGGGCAAAAAGTGTTCATCCAGATGATTTGGCTGCGACAGAAGCTGTCATTCAACAAGCCATGCAGGAACGAACAGAGTTCCACCATGAATATCGAACTCTCTGGCCAGATAGCTCTCTGCATTGGACAGAAGCAAGAGGACGATTTACTTATAATGCAGACCAGCAGCCGACACGCATGATTGGTGTACTAATTGACATTACGGAGCGTAAGCAAGCAGAACAAGAACGGGAACAACTGCTAGAGCGAGAACGTATTGCCCGATCTCAGGCAGAAGCCGCACAACAGCAACTTGCAACCATCGTTGACACCTCTCCGATTGGGCTTGCGTTATTGGATGCTGATCAGCGATTTATCGCCATCAATGAGGCACTTGCTGAAATTAATGGATTACCTCGTGAACATCACTTGGGCAAGTCAGTTTCAGAGCTATTTGGTGAAGTTGATCCCAAAATCGTCGAAGTTATTCGTCAGATTTACGCCACAGGTAATCCTTTGATCTCGCCTAACCTCCCAATCAATACACCTGGGCATGGCGATCGCCGTCCTGGTTATTACAACGTTTACTATCTACCTACTGTTGACTCAAATCATCAGGTAGAAGGTCTGTTAGCCTACATAGTCGATGTAACGGAGCGGTTCAAATTAGAGCGAGCCCAACAATTTCTCTCAGAGGCCAGTGCCGTACTGGCATCCTCTTTAGACTACCAAACAACACTGGAGCAAGTCGCCCAGCTAACCGTACCGGGCTTAGCCGATTGGTGTACAGTTCACATTGTTAAGGAAGATGGCCGCATTAATCAGATCGTCGCGCACATCGATCCTGCCAAGCTGGAATGGGCCCATCAGCTTCGGGAAAAGTATCCGTTAAACCCAAATGACGCTCGTGGAGCCGCCTTTACCCTACGGACTGGACAACCTGATTTTGCGCCAGACATTCCCGATGAACTATTGGTACAAGCAGCCCGTGACTCTGAGCATTTAGAGATCCTGCGACAGGTTGGCTTTAGTTCTTTTATGAGTGTGCCGTTGCAAACTCAAGCCCGAATTATTGGGGTCATCTCCTTTATATCGGCTGAATCTGGACGACGGTATACTTTGGCAGATGTACGATTAGCAGAAGAATTAGCTCGTCGTGCTTCTCTCGCAATCGAGAACGCCCAATTGTATCAGGCCGCTCAACATGATCGCGCTAAAGCAGAAGCCGCTAACCGAATCAAAGATGAGTTTCTAGCAGTTCTATCCCATGAGCTACGATCGCCCCTCAACCCGATTCTTGGGTGGACAAAGCTGTTACGTAGTAAGCAGCTAGATTCGACCAAAACCGAACATGCTTTAGAAACCATTGAACGTAATGCCAAGTTACAGGCACAACTGATCGAAGACTTATTGGATGTCTCCCGAATTTTACAAGGGAAAATGGCATTAAATACTGCACCTGTAAATTTAGCTGCTACAATCAATGCGGCTTTAGAAACTGTAAACTTGGCAGCCGAAGCAAAACACATTCAAATTCAAACTGTACTCGCTCCTATTTCTGGAAGTATTTTAGGTGATGCAAATCGCCTTCAGCAGGTGATTTGGAACTTGCTTTCAAATGCCGTAAAGTTCACCCCTGAGGGAGGACAGGTGGCCGTGAAATTAGAGCAAGTTGAGCTTGAGAATAAAGAATTAAGAGTGCAGAGCAAATCCAATTCTCAATTTTCTTCCTACGCCCAAATTACCGTTGCAGACACGGGTAAAGGTATCAGCCCAAAGTTTTTACCCCATGTGTTTGATTACTTCCGTCAAGAGGATGGTACAACGACCCGACGATTTGGTGGGCTAGGATTAGGACTGGCGATCGTTCGTCAACTCACCGAACTACATGGAGGCACCGTTTGGGCAGAGAGCCCAGGGCCAAATTTAGGAGCCACCTTCATCATTCGGCTACCCATAAACAGGGGCGGGCAGAAACAATCTTTTCAAACTAAACCGCTAGAGAAGGGGGCAGACTTAACAGGAATTCAAGTTTTAGTTGTAGACGACGATGCGGATATGCGGGAATTAGCTTCCTTTATCCTGACCAACGCGGGTGCACAGGTGATGACTGCAGACTCAGCCATGCAAGTGTTGCCCCTCCTAAATCAATCTCTGCCTGATTTGCTGCTGTGCGATATCGGAATGCCAGAGATGGATGGTTATTCCCTCATTCGACAAATCCGAAAATGGGCACCTGAACAGGGTGGAAGCATCCCAGCGATCGCGCTCACAGCGTATGCAGGGGAAATTAACCAGCAACAAGCCTTAGCTGCTGGATTTCAAATGCATATCTCGAAACCCATCGAACCAGAAGAACTGGTTCAGGCGATCGCTCAATTAGTTCACTCTATGTAGGGGATTTCTACATAAGGATGTACCCGTAATCTGGGGAGTTCGCGCGCAAAGTGGGCAAACTCCCCAGATTACGCCTACAGCAAACAAGCTCAAGGATGAGTTGACTAGAAATCTAGTACGCTGAGGCGGAAATCCATCACCTATGTTTTTGTGTGGGGTGCTTCGCACCCCACACAAAAACATAGTATGTAAACTTAGGCCGCAGCCTACTAGTACTCAGCGGCTTAAGTTTGCCTATGATTAGAGGGTTGCACTGCTCCCTAAGATTATGCCTGGACTCCGCCCTCCAGTTTTGACCCTTAGCCCCAGCGACCAAGCAGCT
>NZ_JAMPLB010000094.1:0-21132 GCF_039962325.1 Leptolyngbya sp. PL-A3 | reverse complement strand
CAATGTTTTTCGGATTAGAGTAATCTGGTTCATGAGGGTTTCGTGGATGAATGTGGTAATTCTCATGAAACCCTCTCCTACTCAATCTTTGCAAGCTTTTGTCCGGTACTTAGAGCAGGGTTTACTTGCCAGTTTTATCGGGTAGGTTGGGTTATTGTGGATCTGCTATTACCTCTAGGTTTAGCATTACTTTCCATGGTGCTGACTCGGCATATCAGCAGTATTGCATGGCTACAGCCCGGTTTAATTCGCTTAGGCGCTTGCAGTTACAGCTACTTCCTCATTCATAATTTTGTGGTTGACCGCACCTTAAACCTAATTGTGCAAGGCGATCTAGTGCGTTACCTGGTGCTACTACCTGTCATGATTGGACTAACCTTGATATTAGCGGTTGGAGTAGACGCCATCTGTCCTGCCTTCCAACAACTTATCCTAACTATTTGGCATTCAATTGACTCAACTTTGTGTCGCCCTTCTCAAAAAATGACAAGGTAGCATTCGGTACTAGACGTGTGATAAGAAGGGGTGAAAGGAGTACGAAGTAACCCTTTCACCCCTTCTTATCACACGTTTGAAACATGACCACAGCATTTTAAGGAGAGTTTAAAAAGGTTGGGTTTCTAGATTCTTCGCATAGAAAACCAACCTTTTTAAACAAGTTCTTCCCCAGGTTTAACTTTGGCGAGTCGGGATCGTGAGCACAAACTCTGTTCCTTGACCGGGAAGCGAATGGCACTGTAATGAGCCTTTGTGCTTCTCCGCTATAATTTGATAGCTGATCGAAAGCCCCATACCTGTACCTTTTCCAATGGGTTTAGTTGTAAAAAAGGGATCAAACAGCCGTTGTTTGACGTGTTCAGGAATACCTATTCCATTATCGATAAAGTGAACACTAACATGGTTTTGATCAACCAACTCCGTACGAATCTGAATTCTGGGAAAGTAGTAAGGTTCTTTTAATTTCGTCGTGTTAGAGTTTTGTGAATTTTGTTCTGCTTCAGCGAGCTCAGAACTTTCTATGAGATCCTGCCTTAGCCCTGAGGTATCTTTTGAGCTTTCTTCTAAAGCATCAATGGCGTTACTGAGAATGTTCATAAAGACTTGATTGAGCTGCCCAGCGTAGCACTCGACTAGCGGCAAATTACTATAGTCTCTAACAACTTCAATTCCCAGTCGATCGCTTTTAGTTTTAATCCGATTTTGCAGGATCATCAGGGTACTATCAATACCTTCATGGATGTTCACCTCCTTCATTTCTGCTTCATCCATGCGTGAGAAGGTTCGTAGAGATGCCACGATTTTTTGAATTCGATCGGCACCTACTTTCATGGAACTCAAAAGCTTTGGCAAATCATCAATTAAAAACTCCAGATCAATAGCATCTGCTTCTGCCTGCACAGTAGGATGAGGGTTTGGGTGATGTTGTTGATAAAGTCTTAATAGGCCTAACAAATCCTGTGTATATTCATTGGCATGTATCAGGTTGCCATAGATAAAGTTCACAGGATTGTTGATTTCGTGGGCAACACCCGCAACAAGCTGTCCTAAACCAGACATTTTTTCGCTCTGAACAAGCTGCATCTGCATTTGCTGAAGTTCCTTGAGAGCATGTTCTAATTGCTCTTTTTGTTGCTGCAATAAAACCTCTGCCCGTTTGCGATCGCTAATATCAAAACTAGTTCCCACGATCCGATAAATTTTCCCCTCACTATTATGTAAAGGGTTTAATGTAGCAATCGACCAAAATTCCTGTTCCTGGAACATCAAGCGCTTTTCATCTGTAACCATGGTTCCTACCTGTAGGCATTGGCTTAAGGCTTGAGTAATTTCTTCTCCGGCCTCTGATCCAAATACTTCCTTAGGTGTTTTACCAGCAACCTCAGCACTCGACAATCCAGATCCCTTAGCTGCATTCGCATTCCAGCCAACATAACGGAATTCACCGTTGTCCAGAACATCTAAAACAAAGATGACATACTCAACATTGTCATAAATGCTACGCAGAAACTGTTCTTGTTCCTGTAACATGGCTTCTGCTTGCTTGCGATCGCTAATGTCTTCGTAAGAACCAAATACACCGATTACCTCTTTGGCGTCATTATGCAGAGGAATTTTGTTGGTTCTAAGCCAGAAAAAGGTTCCATCTTCGCGAACCTGCGATTCCTCATAGTTGACTTTAGGAACATTTGTTTCTATAACAAATTGATCATCGGCTCGATAAAGAGGGGCAGACTCTTTCCAGGCCAACTCAAAATCATCACGACCCACAATTTGCTCTGGTGATTCTAGTCCTGCATCGCGTGCGAAAATTGTGTTACAGCCAAGGTAACGGAAATTTTTGTCTTTCCAAAAAACACGTTGTGGAAATGTATTAATGACCAGTTGCAGCATTTGTTGAGACTGCTGCAATGCTTCCTCGATTTGCTGTCGTTCTCCAATTTCTGATTGGAGGGTTTGATTGATTTGAGCAAGTTCAGCAGTACGTTCTATAATTCTGCTTTCTAGTTCTTCATTCAATTCTTGCAGTTCTGATTCTACTTGTTTCCGTACTGTAATTTCACTACAAACGGCGGCATACTGATAAGGTTTTCCGTTTTGGCCTAAAAACGGCACAACTGTCATATCTATCCAATAGAACGTTCCATCCTTCGCCCGGTTCTGAATCTCACCCTGCCATACTTGGCCCAGGGAGATAGCGGCCCACATTTGTTGAAAGAAAGACTTGGGATGGCACCCAGAATTAACAATGTGGTGGTTTTGTCCAATCAATTCGCTTTTAGAATACTTGGAAATCTCACAGAATTTATCATTAGCGTAAGTAATAGTTCCTTCAGTATCCGTAATAGCTACAATAGAGGACTGATCAAGAGCAAACTTAATATCTGCTAAATCTTTGAGGGATCGCCGTAGTGCATCTTCTGCCTGTTGGTGTTTAGTAATATCTCGTGCAATCTTAGATGCACCAATAATTTGTCCAGTTTCGTCTTTAATAGGAGAAATAGAGAGGGAGATGTGAACTAGCGTTCCATCCTTTCGCCTGCGCACCGTTTCAAAATGTTCGACTCTCTGTCCTTGTTTGATCTGGTCAAGGATTTTAGACCCCTCATCCAATCGATGATCTGGGACAAGTAGATTAACAGAACGCCCAATTATTTCCTCAGCGGAATAGCCAAAAATCCTTTCGGCACTGGCATTCCAGCTTGTAACCGTACCATCCAATGCTTTACCAATAATGGCATCGTCGGAGGATTCAACAATTGCTGCTAAACGCGCTACTGCAATCATTTCTGCGTTCGCAGTTTCTAAGCCTTCAGGTCGCATTTCTATTTCCTTTGAGAAAATAATGAGAGCAATTATTGTGGTACTTTGCTTCAGATTGCCCAAGTCATTAAATAGTCTCCCTTGGTCCGTACTTACTTTAAAATTCTTTACTTTTCCAATACCTTCACCATTTTTTCAAGCTCTTGATTTTGCATATGCGTCGCGTATGCAAAATCAAGGGCTTGAAAAAATGGTGAGTCTGTTATTTTGAATAAGCATTGTTAGAGCACTAATTGGAATAAATCGTGCTAATCAGATACCTACAAAGAGTAATAAGCATTATTTTTTGAAGGATTGATTGATCACCATTAAAAATGGGCAAGCTCTTTCTGTTACCTGTTCTCCAGATTGCAAAATCTAAACCGAATTAGGGCATGTTTTAAAGCTTGCTGAAGGGGTTATTTTTCAGGCGCAAAGCGTACGGAAAAATAACCTTTAAAACGAGCCCTAGTTTCACGCTCGATGCCGCCCCAATTCCGTTGAGCGTGCTGTTTGACGTTTTCGTTTATCTAAAAGTTTGTGTTTGGAGATTTTATGGCAACTTCTTTACCTGCAATCGTTGTCACAACCAATGCCAATGGCGGAGCCGGATCGCTGCGGGCAGCGATCGCCTCAGCTCAAGCAGGGCAAACCATCCGCTTTGCAACCAACCTACGTGGCAGCACCATTACTCTAACGAGTGGGCAACTGGTTGTTAATAAAAATGTGATCATTGATGGTGCAAATGCGCCCGGGTTAACCATTAGCGGAAACCAAACCAGTCGGGTCTTAAAAACGGGCGATAATACCAATGTCACGCTGAGAAATTTGATTATCGCGAATGGCCGTTTAACGGGAAGTGATGACGAAACTGGGGCAGGGGCAGGCATCCGTACAGGGATGGATAGTACGCTGACCCTCAACCGTTGCCAGGTTAATCGCAATACGGCTAGCTACGGTGGTGGTATTTGGACGGGCTATCGAGCACGATTAACCGTGCTAAACAGCAAGTTTGACGGAAATAATGGCAGTGTTGCCGTTGAGGAGCGGGGTGGTGGAGCGATCGCCACCAGCAGCGGTGGTGTCCTAACTGTCCGCGGAAGCAGCTTTGTTAACAATCGCGGTAGCAATGGTGGTGCTATCAATAACCTTCTCACCCAGCTCCTCGTTGAAAACTGCCTGTTTCGCAACAACGACTCGACAGCAGGTGGAGTGAAGGCTGGAACCAGTGGATATGGCGGTGCTATCTATGTCGATGGAGCTGATCCCGATACGGCCCATGATATCCCCAATGCTCCGGGTCGTTCGATCATCATTCGCAATAGTCGAATTGAAGGGAATCGAGGGGCAGGGCAAGGCGGCGGCATTATGCTGTGGATTTACGGGGCCGATAAAGCCCTCGTTGAGAACAGTTCCATTACTGGCAATGCAGTCACATGGGGAGCTGGCGGTGATTCCCTGGGTGGAGGATTGCGGCATGGCAACGGGCAACTAACCATTCGCAACACGACCATTGCCAACAATACGGCCTTATCACAGGGAGGCGGCTTTTGGGTGGGAGGGCGATCGCCCGTCTCCATTATCAGCAGTACCTTTGCCAATAATCGGGCCGACGATGGCCAGGGTAATGGGCTAGGAGGAGCCATGAGCTTTGCGAACAGCCCAGGGTATGCCGTCAACATGACCAATCTGACGATCGCCCGCAACTATGCCGGATTCGGCGGCGGAGCCTTCTGGCCCAATGACACTACTGCAACTCTGGCCAATTCAATCGTTGCCTACAATACCACTGACAACCCCTGGAACCTCAATACCCACACAGGTCGACCATTAACCGATGGCGGGCATAACATCCAGTTTCCTGGTCCTCTGGCTACCAATGATGTGAAAGTGACGGCTGGAGTTCGTATTGTTGACCCCAAACTAGCGCCTCTCGCCCCTAACGGTGGGCTCGGCTCAAGCTATAACCTCTTGTCTGGTAGTGCTGCGGTGAATACGGCTGGTAACGCTCCTAGCCGTGACCAGCGTGGCATTACACGGGATGGCACAGCCGATGTTGGAGCTGTTGAATTTACGGCCCGGCGCACGTTTCAAGGGGGAGCAAGCAATGATTTTCTCGTTGGAACAACGGCTGGAGATGTACTCCTGGGGGCTGAAGGGAGTGACGTATTGATGGGTGGCGCAGCTCGCGATCGCCTTACAGGGGGATTGGGAGCTGACGTCTTCCTCTACGGGGGGAGTAGCGAAGCGGTAGCGCTTCGGCAGTCCCGTGGCACTACAGTGGATTGGATTACGGACTTTAATGCAGTAGCAGGCGATCGCATTCTTCTCGATGTGAATGATGATTGGATCGGCGATCGCCCCCGATCGTTATCTAATGCTGGCAGGGTTAGTGGCGGTACTTTGGCTGAAGCAAGGCAGGCCGCCTATACCGATAAAAATCAAAGCCAGCTGGGTAATCAACAGCTACTCGCTCGTGAAGCCGTCTTTTTTAGTTGGAATAACCATACCTATCTAGCGGTTAATAACGGTAATCCTGCTTTCTCGGCCAATGATGATTTATGTGTCGACATGACGGGTATCCGCATGGCAGGTACCGATTCAGGGGCAGGTGTACTGGCGACCAGTAACTACTTTGGCTAACTAAGGAGATTTCCAGTAATGAAATTACCCCCAGAATGTTGGTGCTTTGCCCGCGAAGCGGGCAAAGCACCAACATTCTGGGTAAATTCTTATGCAGAAACCTCCTAAGTCACTATCGCTGATAATTTGTACCAGAAGGAGATAGGGCAAAGCCCTACCTCCTTCTGATTAGGAAGTAATAGCCTTCCCACGCCAGTTCAAGCTATTTCGATTGAGTTGCTGTAAGTAAGAGTCAGGTTGCTCAATCACACGATTTGCAAGAGCGATCGCCTGCTCTAACTGCTCCTCAGTCAATTGCTTATAAGCAGGATTGCGTTTGCGATCCAGCACTTCATACCAGCAGCGACCAAACAGGTTATCCAGAATAATCCGCTGAAAGCAATGATTATAGCAAACGGGAAAATTGCGGGATTTTGCTAGCTGCGGTAGAGCGTGATTTGTAAGCTCAAGATACTGCTTGCGGAGTTGAGTCAGGCGATCCATGGTGTGTAGAGGTTGAAGAAAGCAAATATTCGGTGTTCTGGTGTTCGTGCCTCCACTGTTCTGCTTGTTGACGGATTTGTTGTAACTCTTCTGATGAAATACGTTCTAAATTACGTAGAATTTGTATCATCCGTGAATTGTTCTTTAATTTCTCGTAGTGCCTCGATAGAAAATCCCAGTACATAAAGTTAAATGGGCAGGCGGTCTCGCCAGTTCGGCTGCGGGGGTTATAAGTACAGCGTTTGCAATAGTCACTCATGGTATTGATGTAGTTTGCGGAAGCTGCATAGGGCTTCGAGGCCATCATGCCACCATCCGCATACTGGCCCATGCCAATTACGTTAGCTTGCATCACCCAGTCATATCCATCAATAAATGCTGCATGAAACCAATCCTGCAACTCTTGGGGAGAAATACCAGCAATTAAGGCGAAGTTGTTCAGCACCATTAACCGTTGAATGTGGTGAGCATATCCTGTTTCTTTCACCTGTTGAAGAACATGGTGTAAACAATTCATCTGGGTATCACCCGTCCAGTAAAAGTCGGGAAGAGGCTGCGTGTGGTTAAACCAGTTACGCTCAGGATAGTCTTCACCCATGTAGATGTAGATGCCGTGCATATACTCACGCCACCCGAGAATCTGCCTGATAAATCCTTCTACACTACTCAACTCCCAGGTATTGCGGTTGATGTAATACGCTTCCTCTGCAGCTTGCACCACTTCTAATGGATGCAGAAGTCCAAGATTCAAGTAGGGCGATAACATGGCGTGCCACATCGTTTGCTCCCCCGTCACCATAGCGTCCTGGTAGGGGCCAAAGTTAGACAAGCGTGTTTCGATGAAGAAGCGAAGGACTTGCAACGCTTGTTGGCGAGTGACACCCCATTGAAACGTTTCAATCTGCCAGTAAGCTTGGCTATCCTTAAATGCTGGAGATTGCTTGACCCAATCAATAACCTCTTGGGTAATCGTATCGGGCTCAAACCAGAGGGCTTCAGGCAACGTCAATTTGCCCTTTGGCGGTTTGCGATTCTCTCGGTCGAAGTTCCAGCGGCCACTGGTCGGATGCTCTCCATCCATCAAAATTTTGAAGCGTTGCCGTCCCTCACGGTAAAAGTCCTCCATCAAAAGGCGTTTGCGCGATCGCGCCCAGTTCACAAACTCCTGATCCTGCCAGATAAAGCGGTTGTTGGGGGTAAAGGTAACAATACAGGGCAAGTTGAGCGACTGAATGAGTTTCGCAAACGGACGATCAGTTGGCGTCATCACCCGCAGTTCGGTAATGCGATATTGCTCAATCCATTTCAATAGGGGCGTTTCGAAGTCTTCTGATTGAACATAGCTTACTGGCCATCCATCCTGTCGCAGTTCCTCAGCAAAGTGACGCATGGCTGACCACACCAGCACCAGTTTTTGCAAATGATAGGGTAACTGTTGAGCGTGACGCATCGATTCAATGAAGAAGACAGGCGTTTGCTGAGGCTGTTGCACACAGCTTTGCAGTGCTGATTGCCCTGTCCAAAGTTGATCGCCCAGTACCCAAACACCCGTTACCATCGATTCAAAATCCCGCTTGCTCAGTGGTTATCTGAGTGCGATCGTTACAATTGCTTTACAAAATAGCCTCTGCCTTTAGGCGCAGGTATACCAATCCTGATGAGCTGCTTCAGTCTATGCAATTTAAGGATGAATGCAGCCTCATCCAACACCAACTGGGGTTTGGGGGAAAAATATCTTTAATCCTAAATCTTTAGATGCTTCTACGATGCATTTCACGCCACCCCCTCCCTTACCTACTGCAGCAGAACCCTACGACGGAACGCGTGTTGAGACTAAGCAAGCGATCGCTGCCTATGTAGAACAATTAGGTGACCTTTACGCCTACTGCTACCAAACGGCTCAGACAAAGCTTGGAAAGAATGCGACTCCTGTCGTTCTCAGTACTGCCACTACAACTCTCTTCCAAGCTGCTCGTGAGAAGTTTAATCCCTAAGCAATCCCTAACTCTACGGTTGGGCTAGTTGTGCTAATTAACTAATCACAACCCAGGCATAGGTTAAGGCCCCGATTAACCCTAAACCAACAACCAATTCCCGTTGCTCACGCCAGACACGGGTCACATTGTCTAGCAAAAATCTCACAGCAGCACGGCGTTCCTGACCTAGTTCTGCCATTAGCGTTGCAACTTTCGCGTCGACCTCTTCCAGCGAAACATCGCCCCGCTGATAGGCTGCTTCTAGCTCATCCAGCTTGCGCCAGTAATCGTTCGTCGCTTCTAGCAAATTAGGAATCATGGCTACAAACACATTAAGGTGTGTACTTTTGTAACACCTTAACGTGGTCATTCCAGTCATTTGTTCTGTAAAAGGTTAGAAGCGCTGTAGCTATTCAGTTAGAACCGCCTCTCCTCCTTTGTTCTCATAATTTCTCCTGTTCCTTGCGCCGAACCACGTCTGCGATCGCTCTAACGAGTAACTCCGGCTCAATCGGTTTGGTGAGGTGTTTCTGATAGCCTGCTGCCATAGCCTGCTGATAATCAATTTCGCCAGCATAAGCGGTTAGGGCGATCGCCGGAATTTGCCCACCCTGCTCTGGCGGTAAAGCCCTGACCTGACGCAGCAGCATATACCCATCTACGTCAGGCATTCCAATATCGCTTAACAGGACATCTATCTGCGTGTGGGACAGTGCAGCGAGCACCTCGCTCGCCGACGCAAAGGTTGTTATCTGTGCTCCCGCCTGTTCCAAAAGAAATGCCACAACCTCTCGCGTATCGGCATCATCATCCACAACTAAAACATGAATGCCAGTTAAACCTGCCTCCGGCTCCAGTAAGCTACCGCCCTGCATTGTGGGTGATGAACCTTGTAGCAGCGGTAGCTTCACTGTAAATGTTGCACCAAGCCCTTCCCCTGGGCTCTCGGCTTGAATGGTGCCGCCATGCAACTCCACTAAGTGATGCACGATCGCCAACCCTAACCCCAGCCCGCCAAACTTGCGGGTGGTCGCGCCATCCTCTTGCCGAAAGTAGGCAAAGAC
Source organism: Leptolyngbya sp. PL-A3 (assembly GCF_039962325.1). Taxonomy (NCBI): domain Bacteria; kingdom Bacillati; phylum Cyanobacteriota; class Cyanophyceae; order Leptolyngbyales; family Leptolyngbyaceae; genus Leptolyngbya; species Leptolyngbya sp. PL-A3. The sequence goes on along the minus strand of NZ_JAMPLB010000094.1, from coordinate 11,666 downwards.
ATGGGGTAGGAAATTTGGATGGATGCCCTTTCCGGTATCACGGACGGTAATTTGCGCCATCGAGTCTACCCGTTCTAACCGGATATCTACACGGCCTCCTGTAGGTGTGAACTTGATGGCGTTAGAGAGAAGGTTCCATACGACTTGCTGTAGTCGGTTGGAATCCCCGGCCACAGATCCAACATCTGGTTCTAACCAGGTATGAACTTGAATAGATTTGGATTCAGCGGGTAACCGCATGGTTTCAAGTGCCGCTTGAATAATCGAAGCTAAATCTGTTGGGGCAATATTCAGACTCAGTTTTCCTCGCAGAATGCGGGAAACATCGAGCAAATCTTCAATGAGTTCAGCCTGTAGGGCAGCATTACGGGCGATCGTTTCCAGTGCTTGACTCGTTTTGGCTGGATCTAGCTTTTGTTGTTGGAGCAGCTTGGACCAGCCCAAAATGGGATTGAGGGGCGATCGCAGTTCATGGGAAACAATCGCCAGAAACTCATCCTTGATACGGTTGGCTTGCTCTGCTGCTGCCCGTGCCACTTGCTCACGGATTAGCAGTTGTTCTCGTTCAGCTTCCGCTCGCTTTTTATCCGTTACATCCAGCACAAGCGACAGCACCGAAATCAACTGTCCAGTTTCATCGTGCAGACTGGAGTTATACCACTCGCAGTGAATGATATCGCCCTGCTTTGTGTAATTGCTGTTGGAAGAGAAGACATATGGCTCCTCTCCACTCATCAGCTGCTTACAGGTTTCAACGACTTCTTCAATACCCTCCTCAGTGACTATGGGTAGGTCATTGAGCAATTTACCCAATACGTCATCTGCCTGCCAACCAAAAATTTTCTCTGCCGCCCCAGACCAGCGTGTAACTTGCATGGCTCCGTTCCACTCAACCACAGCCATCGGCGTGTTCTCAACATGAAAATTGAGCTTTTGCAATGCTTGTTGAAGTGCTTCCTCCGATCGCTTCCGTTCCGTTAAGTCTAAATAAAACCCAATAATGTCCTGTTGCTGATCGTAGGGTTCATCCAGCAATGCCGCTCCGATCAAGATGGGAACACGTGCGCCATCTTTGCGAATGTATTCCTTTTCAAAGGGTGTTGCCACGCCTTTTACCTTTAGCTCTTCCTCCGCTGCTACATCAAGCGGTAAAAATTCTGGTGGGGTTAAATCTGTCCATTGCACTTGTCCTGCTTCAACTTCCTCACGGGTGTACCCCACCATGTTGAGAAAATAATCGTTTGCATAATGAATGCCACCTGCAAAGTTGCCAAAGGCAACACCAAATATATTTGACTCGGCAAGACGACGGAACCTCCGCTCACTTTCCTGCAGCACTTCCTTATCTCGTTTGCGATCCGTAATTTCGGCTGCAAATACGGTGATTCCCTGCTCTGATGGGTAAACACGACATTCAAACCAACGGTTCCAGGGTAAGTGCAGGTACTCAAACTGGAGATGCACCTGTTCACGCATGGCCCGGTGAAATTGAGGGTAGACCTCGGTGTTCACAGCCTCTGGGAAAAGATCCCAAATGCTATGGCCTATCATCTCTTCACGAGATCTGCTAGCCATCTTACAGAGGCGATCGCTGACGTAGGTATAGCACCAGTTGTGATCTAGAACAAAGACGCCGTCACTAATACTGGCAAAGATAGTTTCAACCTGTTTCTGTGCCATTTCGGCTTCTTGCCGTAATAGCTGCTCTCGTTTCGCGGATTCCTGCCGTGCTTGTTCTGCTAATTTCTCCTGGGTAATGTCGCGAACTTCGATAATGGTACCAAGGACGCGATCGCCCTCCCGAATAGGACTAGCTGTATAAGCCACAGGATAAAAATGGCCATCCTTGTGGACAAACACCTCCTCCCCTTGCTCCTGATTATTCTGAGGAAATGCCTGGTCAATGGGACACTCACAGAGGGGGTAAGGACGGCCATCTGGGCGGGTGTGGTGAATGACATCATGCAAAGCACGCCCCCTTGTTTCTGAAAGGCTATAACCTGTCAGGGCCTCCGCAGCCGGATTCATATAAACACATTCTTGGCGCTCATCCATGATGAAGAGAGCAAGGGTTGCATTATTGCAGACCACCTCAAGCTGGCGTTTGTAAAAGTCAGCAGGCAGCGCTTCTTGAGGTAATCGATGATACTCGCTCAACAAAAAAGTCTGCTCGGATACCATGCTTGCTTCTCTTCAACCTCCTAATACGTAATTGTTACTTGTGTGTTCTGCCCACAGAGCCAAGACACTGCGCTTTTTCATTCAATTAGCTTGTCACAAAGTAGTCACTCTTTGAGCGTGCTGGGTACAATAAGCCCCCTGCTATGCAACAAGTGCAGCACTAACAAGCTGCATTTTTACTCACCTTAGCGGTTACCTTATCTCTCCCTATGGATTGATATAACTCTAAGGTACGGTAAATTATTCTATGGCTCACCTTAAAGTCTGTTTGGGTAGCCGCAAGAAGTGTTGATTTTTAGCACGTATGATGTGCTAAAAATCAACACTTAAAATAGCTGCTGATTCTCTGAAAGATTCTGTAGTTCTCCTGCAAAACCTTAAAGCCGAACCAAGAGAAGTAATAAATCATTATCTTTACTTGAGAATGTAATAGAAGGAGAAACTACTGAGGTCATCTCTGTGATTCTAAAAAAATATACCTTAGGAAAGCCTAAGCAACCTCTCTTAAGACAGACCTGGCAAGCAAAACTAAATAGAAGTCTTCTACTGAGTAGAAGTAAAACGGTTTTAGCAAAGTTAGCAGTAATCTATTTACTGCGATAATACTATTCTTTGATTTTTTCATCCGTCTTTAGATAGACACATTTGCTCTTAGAGCTTAATACGTGGCTGTATCAACGATGGAGGCTAGGTGACCCGTTGTGATGTTGTGATGAGCTACTTAACACTCCCAGAAGTGTATGCATCCGTGAACAATTATTCTACCATTCTCCTAAAACCAAACTCTAGAAGTTCTATCTTTCGGGTGCGAAACACCCCAAAGGTAGAACTTCTAGAGTTTGGTACAAGATTTAAGGAAAGCTACACGCCATGTGGCTTTTCAAAAATACCTGTCCTACCGGGATTGCGTAAAGCAATATGAGTTACAGCCTCAAGGAGTCACTGCTAATTTTACAGGCAAGCGAATGACGAAATCTGTTCCCTGCCCAGGTTTCGAACGGCAGATTAACTGCCCTCCGTGCTTCTCAACGATTTGATGGCTAATAAACAGTCCTAACCCTGTTCCTTTACCCATCGGCTTCGTAGTGAAGAATGGATCAAACAGCTTCGTCTGAATTTCCTCTGCAATACCTCTCCCGTTATCCTGTATCGATACTTCTATCCAATCAGCATCAATACGGCGGGTGCAAACAATAATGATTTTTGAAGAACCTTTATCTGTCTTAGTCGTTTCTAATTCATCGATCGCATTTCCAATCAAATTCATAAATACTTGGTTGATTTGCCCGGCATGGCACTCTACGTCTGGTAAATCGCCATAGTGCTTTTTAATCTGAATAGGTTCGCCAGAGATTAGTTTTAGGCGGTGCTGGAGAATGAGAAGTGTACCTTCAAGACCCTCATGCAAATCAATCGCTTTTACCCCTGTTTCATCCACCCGTGAGAAGTTTCGCAAAGACTGTACAATCTCGCGAATTCGCTCTGTTCCCAACTTCATGGATGCACATAGCTTGGGAAAGTCTTCTTCAATGTATCCCAAATCACTATATTCGAGAAGTTGACGTAAGGATGGTGCAGGATCCGGAGTATATTCCTGATAGGCTCGGAGCAAGTTTAATAAAGTTTGAGTGTACTCTTGAATGTGCGTCAGATTACCACCAATAAAGTTGATTGGATTGTTGACTTCATGGGCGATACCTGCCACTAACTGGCCCAAACTAGACATTTTTTCACTGTGAAATAACTGAATCTGGGCTTGCTTGAGATCGTTCAACGTCTGGGCTAGTTGTTGTGCCTGTTGTTGGGTCTGCGTCAATAGTCCAGCGTGTTGTAGAGCAACCCCCAGTTGTACGGCAATATGATTTACAAATTCAACTTCAGAAGCTTTCCATTGGCGAGCCGCAGAATGTTGATATACACCCAATAATCCCCAAAGATTAGTTGCCGCAAAAATGGGAATGACCATAAAGGCCTTAATATGAAACTGCTCTAGAAGATCAATGTGGCACTGCGTATACCCTTGCTCGTAAACGTCATTCACAATGGTTTTCTCCCCACTGCAGTAACGTCCGCCCTGGGTTTCTTGCAAGTAAGTATCATTCCAAATGGTACTGACGCCAAGCTTCCCGACGCTGCCCCACTCTGTTGTTACAGCTTCATAGCTACCAACAAATTCTCCACCCCAGTTGGCATTAAAGCGGTAAATGGCAACCCGTTCTGCTTGCAGCACTTTGCTTAATTCACGGGTAGCACTTTGAAAGATGGTGTCTATCTCCAGAGACTCGCGAATTCTGGCCACGATGTGGAATAGCGCCATCTGCCGTTCCACTAACCGTTCTAGTTCAATATTCGATTGTTGAAGTTGTTCCGTTCGCTGTCTTAGTGCTTCGGTACGTTCTTCTACCTGTTGTTCCAGGCCCGAATTGAGGGACTGAACCTGCTGGTACAACCGATACTGCTTCACAGTCGCCGCAAAGCGCTCTCCAAGAGCCTGAGCATAGCGAATCTCCTCGTCTGTCCAGGATTGTGCCTGTCCCTTTTTAATTTGTCGCCAAACTTCAAAGGATTGACGCGGCATCAATTGACGGGTATCAGGATTGTGATAACCCGCCCACTCAATCTCAACATCCAGTTCGCTCCGAAAAAAGGTTAGGCAACCAATAATGTGTGCCCCATGTTTGAGGGGAATAATCAAGGCACTGCGAATTTTTGTGCCATTAAAAAACGGAGCTAGGGTGCGAAGTAAGGGTTCTTGATAGATATCATCTACAGCCCAGGAGGTCGCTAAGGGCTTGAAGCTATAGGATGATTCTGCCAACTCATAAACCGATCGCATCCACTCAACCGACCAGGGGCGATGCCCTGTTTCATCAGAATCATGCTCTAAAATAGAGTGCAAATATTTTTGCCATAATAGATTTTCTTCAATGGGACGGCCCTGGGCAACATCGATTAGAGCAGGTTGTTCGCCCCACGTATAAATTTCTCGCTCAGACTGAGAATCAGCGAACAAGTATAGCCTGCCACCGGCCTGAAGCGTACTCGATGCGAATTCTAAAGTATCTTGCCAATCAACGGTAGGAGAGGTTTGGAGCCGAGCTGTAACACAGTTTATATTGGCTTCCTGCCGGGCTTGCGATCGCACCTGCTCCAGTAGAACCGATTGGGCGATCGCAATGCCAACCTGATCTACCACCGCCTGAATAAATTGCAACTCATCCTCCGTAACCGTGCGAGGCTCTGCATGGTGTGAAACTAACAAACCCCAAAGTACGTGGGAGGACTGGAGCGATGGCGGATGATAGGTTCCCGCCGTTTCCCCTTCCAGGACGATGGGAACGACAACAGAGGATTGAACCCCCATTGCTGTTAAGTACTCTCGGTGGCAAGGATCGACAGGGCGATACCGAATATCAGTGGTGCTGAGTGCTTCTTCTGTATCCGGGCAGTTTAAGTGACTAATCCCAATTTCATGGCTATCTAAATTTACAATCGATCGCTGACGAGCCCGCACGAAGAGTTCACGGGCATAGCGGGGAATATCGTCGGCGGGAAAATGAAGCCCTAGAAGGGAGGGTAGGCGATCGCCTTGCAACGCCTCTGATACCACTATCCCATGCCCATCGGGTTGAAATTGATAAATCTTAACGCGATCGCTTTCCAGATAGGCTCGAACTTCCGCTGCTGTTGTACTCAAGATCGTCTCAAGATCGAGGGATTGGCGAATACGATTGGCAATGCGGTGTAATAACCCTTCTTGGGTCAAAGGTGGAGCCGGATTTTGAGAAAACAGCATAGGGTGGTAACTCAACAGAAATTGAAAGTTGCCAAGATTAGAGTTCCCTTAGACTATGAAAAATAGCTTCAAGCTGTATAAATAGCTATTCCATTTATCACATTCTCTGTATTTTTTCTCAAAGACTAAACTCTATAAGAAGGTGCGTGAATAATACGCCTCCTTCGCCTAGCCTACAGGCTCTCTAAAAATTGCTTGGAAACAAACTTTTATGATTGCAATTCTACTTTAGGTAAACAAAGCTCGCCAGAGTAAGTAGCCTAACTCAATTAAACATAAAATCCTAAAAAGCTATGCCATGCGCTGTGCATATGTCACAGCTTTTTAGGATTTCATGTTCAATCATGTCCACTTACTCAGCCTAAAGAACTGGAAGGCGGCTTGAAAAGGTTCGCCATGGGTTGATTTTTCGTGTGCATCGCACAAAAAATCAACTTTTCAAACAGGCTCTGGTATCAATTTAGTTTTAACTCAATCATTGAGCCTATCTATGTTATTTGCGGGGAACTTTAAACATCTATCTAAAGGCATAGAATCAGACTATCCTATACCATTAGTTCGGACAGTTTTTCTAAAACCCTTGCTTTTGCGTGCGCTTTGCGCACGCAAAAGCAAGGGTTTTAGAAAAACTGTCCAGAGTGTTACTATACGAAACAATTAATATGAAATGCAGTTAAATAACCATCCTGAGAAATGGTGCTGACAGTGTCCATCATTCTCTCTATAGTAACCATAAACCAGGGACTATATTAAAAACGGACAAACAGAAGCTCGTGCAGAATTATGAGTACGGCGCAAAGCCTGTACCAAAACCTAGAGGGAAATTTTTCGCCGCTTAGAGACAAAAAGTTTCCCTCTAGGTTTGCTTTTACAAAGATGCAAGACATGAGTAGTGCTAAACCATATCGTGCTGGGCTTCAAATGCTTGTTGAGTGAGTGGAAGTTGCATGATGAATTGAGTAAGAGATTGGCTGCTTTCTACCCAAATAGCACCACCCAGCCGCTGAACTAACTTTTTGACCAGAGACAAGCCTAAGCCAGTACCCCCGTGTTTCCAGGGATCGTTGTTGGGAATGCGATAAAACTTTTCGAAGATGCGATCGCGCTCTACCTCCGGAATTTCCACACCTGTATTGCTGACTTCGATCAATATAAAGTCGCTACTGTGGTTTGACACTAAACGGGCCGAAACGTTGATATTTTCTCCAGGTGGCGTGTACTTAAAGGCGTTTTGCAGTAACTCTGTCAGTGCCCGTTCTAAATAGGCCAAATCGGTTGTGAGAGGTGGTAGGTCTTTGGGAATGGTAATATCCAGGTGTTGCTCTTGGTGATGAGTACGCTCAACAAACGGCTCTAACACATGAGCAATCCAGAACTGCAGATGGATGGGGGATAACGTGAGGGGATCTGCACCAGAATCAAGCCGAGTCAAATCTAATAAATCATTAATCAGCCCAATTTCCCGCTGGTATTCTGTTTGCAGGATTTGGAAATAGCAATTGATAGGATTTGTTTCTGGCTCAAACACACCCAACGGACGCAAGCACATCTCCAGCATCTCAATAGCCATTTTTATACCAGACAGCGGTGTTCGTAATTCATGAGATACCGTACTCAGAAAATCATCTTTGAGTTGATTGAGCCGTGCTAATTCTTCTACCTGTGCTTGAGCAGCGTAATATAAGCGAGATTGACGAAGGGCGATCGCGCATTGATTCGCGACCTGTTGTACGAGCCGCACCTCCTGATCATTAAATCCCATGCTGGAAGGCTTGAATAACCAGAGATCACCCAATACTCCCTGATCATCCATCAGAGGGCAAGCAAGCACAGCCAATAATGACTGGTCAGATCGTAGAGGATTAGAAGCTACATCACAGAATTGGCAAACCTGTCCTTGTAGCAAGAATTGATAAATTTCCCGATTGGGTGCGTTTGCAATAACGAAGGTTTTTCCCTGAGCTGAGGATAGATGGTTGCTAGATTCATAGGCAATGGTAGACGTGGTCTGATCGGCGTTGTAAATGCCTGTGTCACAGCACACTGTTCCTAGCCCTTGAGCCAGTTCTTGCACAGCAGACCGCAAAATTTCCTGTTCATCCAGACTGTCACGCACCTTATCTGTAATGCGTTTAAGCAGGGCTTCAAAATCCAGAGCTTGCTGAAGTTGCGCTGTACGTTCCTGAACTTGCAATTCCAGATGGGTGTTCCAGTGCTGCACTTGACCGTACAGTTCAGATTGCTGAATGGCGATCGCGACCTGAGTTGCCAGTTGTACGACTAGCTCCCGCTCTAACGACTGCCAATGCCGAGGACCATTGCACTGATGGGCCACTAATAAGCCCCAAAGTGTTTGCCCCTGCCAGATAGGAACAACCAGTTTGGCTTTCACCTGGAGCCTTTCCATCAATTCGATATGGCACTGGTTCAAACCTGCAGTGTAAATGTTATCCCTTACCTGAATTTTGCGATCGGCATAGACTTGTTCGCGATTTTCAACGAAGTACGTATCCCGAATTTCCATATTCAGGATGGAGTTCCAACCGGAGGCCACCGATTCTGTCACTACGATACCACTCCAGTCCGGGTTAAAGCGGTAAATGATAACGCGATCGCATTGCAGAAAGTGACGCACTTCCGTCACCGTCGTATTGAGAATGGCCTCAAGATTAAGTGATTCACGAATATGTTGAGCGATCGCTGTGATCATGCGCTCCCGTTCTGTTTGGTGCCGTAGCGTCGCTTCTGCCTGCTTTTGAACGGTAATATCAGCAAACGAAGTTACCACCGCGTAGGGATGAGATTGATCAGGACGTGACAGCGGTTGAGAGTTGATAGAAACCCAGGTGAGGCTGCCATCCGGCTTGTGAACACCCATCATGACGTTCGACTGAGGTTCTCCTGTTCGCAAGGTTACCGTAGCCGGGTGTTTTTCTCGGGGGAACGGCGAACCATCCTCATAAATCGCTTGCCATTGCGGATTAATGGGGGTGCGGCCCATCATCTGTTCCGGGGTGAGGCCTAAAATCTTCTCGGCACTACGGTTGTAGGCCATAATTTGGCCATCAGCCTGCTGAAGCACGACCCCCTCTGCCATCACAGACACAACCGAGCGATAGCGCTCTTCACTTTCCTGTAAGGCAAAGAGCAGCGCATTTTTAGACTCAAACTCGGTGGCCAGTTGAATTGAAGCCGTGAGAAACCCGGCCATCAGTTGTAGGGTCTGGATGTCTTGCTCAGTGAAGGCAGCAGGCGTTTGGGAGAAAACCTTTAATACGCCCATACAACCGTCTGTGACCTTCAGGGGAACCACAACCATAGATCGCACGCCAGCCTCACGGCATACAGCTAAATTGACGTTTGGCTCAGTCTCGACATCGTCACATTGCAGAATTTTCCCTGCTGTCATACAGCACCCCGATAAGCTGTTTTCAACGTGCAGTCGAAGACCCAGAGAGGATACTCCCATGCCACTTGCAGCCCGGCAAACTAACGCATCTTCTTCCAACAATTCAATCACCGCCCCCGATGCCTGAGTCAAGGCTTGAGCATGCTCAACGATCAGGTCCATGACCGCATCCAGATTAGGATGGTTCAGGGCGATATCCTGTTGCACAGTGATGATGGTGGCAAGCCGCTCAGATTTTTGCTGAAGCGCCGCTTCTGCTTGCTTTAGTTCAGTAATGTCAACTGAGTTACCAATGACGCCTTGAACCTGATCATTCGCATCAATCCAGGGGCGAATGACGGTTTGATACCAGCGCAACTCTCCATTCGCGGTTGTGATCTGTTGAATGTGCTGTTGAGTCTGGCGACTCTGCATAATTGCTTGATTGCTCGCCAAAAACTGCTCAAGTTGCCGCCAACCAAAATTGGGATTAAATTCAGGTTCCCGTTTTCCCAGCATGGTTTCCACGCTGCTGCCGTGAATTTCAGTACTGGCCTGATTTACCACCAGTAGCCGACCCTCTTTGTCTTTTACAAAGATAGAACTGGGAACCGTATCAATAACTTGGTGGAGAAAAGCTTGCTGGGCTTCGAGGTTGGCTTCTGCTTGTATGCGATCGCGCAGTGCAACTTCCTGAGCCGTAATGTCTTTCTCATTCACCAAAATCATCACTTCGCCCGTAATCGGATCATTCACACGTCGTGCATCCATCCCATGCCAGCGAATGCCCTCTAGCGTCAACACTTGCGTTTCAATGCTAAAAACTTCTTCAGCCTCAAGTACAGCCATGGCTTGCACTCCCACCATGGGATCAACAAAATGGTGCAGGAATGCATTTTCCTTACTCACATGAGGGTGAACAGTATCGCCGTAGCAACGTAGTGCGGCTGGGTTTTGTAGCAGGGGCACACCGTCTAGCGTGTAGAGCGAGATCATGACGCTGGTGTGTCGCAGGGCTTCGAGCGATCGCAGTGTGGTCTGGTCGATCTGGTGCGGCATTTCCATCGTCCCCTCCACAAGCATCGCCAATCGGCCCTTCTCGATTGGGATACCCGAGCAACGGCACTGTACCGATACGGGATGCCCTCCTGGATAGAACGTCCATTGCTCTACCAGAGTTTTGCCCTGTTCAAACTGCTGCAAGTAGCTCTGTAAACGAACCTGCGTGGATTCTGACACCTGGCCAAAGTCACGGGTTAGTAGCTCATCTCGGCTGGCTGCATTCCAAAGATGTAAGGATGCTTGATTCGCCCAATGGATCTGCGATCGCTCAATGTCATAGATCCAAACTGGATTTTGCAGAAAATCAAAGGCTTTAAGAGACACAACCTCTCCACCATGACAATCTATTTGATTAAAAGACGAATGACTTGGGAGGTTAGCAGATACGGGTTTCGCGTCACTCATTGGGGCAATCTGCTCTGTCTGAAGCTGTGGCAGACCCTCTTGCAGCACGACGGGTTGCCCAGAGTTTAGACTTTGAATTTTGCATCCCAGTTGCATGGCAAGGTGCTGCAAAATCTGGGTGTCAAGTGGCAGCCATTGACGGGGGCTTTCACACTGATGGGCAATCAGCAACCCCCATAGTTCTGGTAATAGACATTCATCGATGACTGGGAGCAGAATCGGCACGACCAAATTAGCACGTACCTGAAGCTGAGCCAGCAGCGAGCGATAGCAAGGCACGAGGTTTGCCGTTTCCCGATCTTCAACGGCATGCACGCGTCCCTGTTGATAAAGACGATTCCATTTCGCCTCAAAACAGGGGTCATAAATGAGCTGCCCCTGGATAGGTTGCCAGTTGTCTCCCACGGATTCCGCAATCACGACCCCATCTCCCTCCACCAAAAAGCGGTAGATGACCAGGCGATCGCTCCTTAAAATTCCTCTAGCGCCATGAGTTGTGGCCGCTAGAGCTGTATCCAGATGAGCAGCACAATAAATCTGCCGAGAGAGGTTTGTAACCTGCTCCAAAACCTGTCCCAAACAAGCGTTGGCATGATGAAACGGCATAGTAAAGGGCGATAGGGTTCAGAGATACTTGTAGTATTCACTACATTGACCTACTGAAATAAGAAGGTTAAAGAATTTACACGATGTATTAATAAAATATTAATATTTGCTGACCCTAAGTACCGGACAAAAGCTTGCAAAGATTGAGTAGGAGAGGGTTTCATGAGAATTACCACATTCATCCACGAAACCCTCATGAACCAGATTACTCTAATCCGAAAAACATTG
>NZ_JAMPLB010000093.1:0-21674 GCF_039962325.1 Leptolyngbya sp. PL-A3 | reverse complement strand
TTGATATTCAACTGAGGCAATTGTAGGAATCGTTGAAGGTTGCGACGACGACTTTCAAACTGAATCGGTTGAGCAAATAAGGTGGCTAAGCGTTCGATGCTCACGCAACGTTCATGCTGCAATAGGGCAACCAACATTTGCAGAGTTATAAATTGAATCGAACTCAGTTGCGCTTGTAGACAAGCCTGATAGAATGAAGGCAACATTTTTGAAATTGGGGGTGATTCTTCGGATTCACCCTATTTTTTGACCTTTCCTGCTGCCGTTTCTGTTGCACAGCTTACGTTTCAGTCTCTCTGTCACCCCTTGAGAAGGCAGCCTTGTCTCATTTTGCTATCCTATTTCCAGGACGCTTCAACTATTAAAAATCTAAAGGCTTACACAAAAATCTAAACACTCTCTAAGTGGCAATAAATTAATCACCAATCTTCTTCTCTAATTACCAAAACCTTCTTCCTTAAGTACTTCTTGTATATGAAGATGTACTAATTTCGCAACCTCATCGTTCATCGCTCTTTTAACATCTGGCGATGAGAATTCTTGAATAAAGCGAAAAAACGCGCCTTGCTCTACCAACATCTTTACTACTTCATTTTTTGCCTTTTCTATATGAAATTCCACCTCGCCAAGATACTGATCCAACTTTCGCCGTGCTTGATCTATCTTTTGAAATTCCAATGTTAGTTCATGGGGAATATTAATAAAATCAGGAGACTGATCTAAGAGAAATCGTTGAAATATTTGATTTAGCTGCTCTACCGCTTCAGGCTTAACCTCTTCACTTTGAGAAATAGCTTCTAATTTCTTTAGTTCACGCAAAAAATTTACACTCTCGCTGATAAGCCCTGCCTTTACGAACGCCTCAAATTCTGTAGGCAAGACAGGAGAATCAAGCACTTGCTCGAGGTTAATTGATCCAAATTTTTTGACGTTTTTTGGTAGAAATTCATTCATAAAGCGAGGTTTCAGCATGCTTAGTACCTGAAATCTTGCTTTCCCTAAAAGCGGTTTTGCGTCCCGAACGTATTTCTCGTAGTCATACCGATCAGGATTACGAAGAGCTTGAGCAATCTGCTCAAACTCTTGATAAAGAGAGCCAGAAATATTAATTTTTTCAACGGCATTAGATAACAAATACTGCGTGAAAAGTTTGTCAAGCGATTGAGCAATTTCAGTTCGAGGAATGTTTTCCAATTCCTTGAGGGAAAGTAGAAATTTGAGATTCTCGGTTACAAACTCTTTTTCTACAAGCACGTTGAATCCTGCGAGTAGTACAGGAGAGCTAAGTACCTGGTCAAGCGTTTCCCCACTGGCCTTTAGTTCTAGGATGTAATCTTTATTAATATATCCTTCTGTGCCTTTGTATTTGCACCAGACATATTTAGGATCTGATGTTTTCCTCTCCCAATCTATCTGAATTGCCTCACCGAAAGACACACGGGCGGCAATACCCGTTCCAAAGATTCCGCCGCTCCTAACAACATCTGGATTTCCAGATTGATACTTGTGAATGCCAACACCCCTAGGTTTTCTCCATTCAACTACATAAGCTGTCGTAATAGAAAAAGGTTCTGAATATTCAGAATTAGACAGAGATCGAGTGATCTCAGTATGGTTGTCAGGCTCCTCGTACAATAGTCCTGAATTCCTAAGGTTTTCTTCTAGAGCTTTTTCCTTAAAGGCTTCTTGAATATCTGTTGATGAAAAGCTTTTGATGAAGCCAGATAACTTATCTGTAGCTAATAGTTGGATAATCGTTTCACTTGCCCAGTTTAGCAGAGGTTCCATCGTCTCAACATATTGAGCAGTATCATGCGGTTGCTCTTCTATTATCTGGTCGAACTTAATTTTGGAAGCTTTAATTCTTCTTGTACTTTGATCAAATTGAATATTAGGGAGATTAACCTGCTTGCTAGCATTGGGGACTACATAGGTCATGAGGATTTCATTAAGCTGAGGCACCTGGTCAACTTCAGAAATGTTTTGTAGGTTTTTCAAGGCAAGCAGAAACTCCAAATTTTCAGTTGCAAGTTCCCTCTTTAAATACGCCTCCAATCCTTTAATCAGTATTGGAGAGTTTAGAATCTGTCTAATCGTTTCTTCCTTGCCACTAGGTCCAAGTATATAAGCTTTATTAATATATCCTTCTATACCGTTGTATTTGCACCAGACATACTTGAGATCTGACGATTCTCTCTTCCGATTAACTTGAATTGCTTTACTAAAAGGTACACGAACAGCAATACCTTGCCCAAAGATTCCACCACTTCTAACAACATCTGGATTGCCAGATTGATATTTGTGAATACCGGCTTCCTTGGATCTTTTCCAAGCAATCACATAGGTTGTTTCATAACTGTTTTTCTCTTGTTCCTTAGCAAATGGTCTGGACATATCCCTGAGAGTATCTGTCGATTCGTCTTCTGAAGGAAGGGAATGAGCTTCGGTATCAAATGCTGCTGCTTTGGATTGAGATTGTCCTTTTTCCTCTGCCTCCAAAATTCGATCGAACTCATCAAATCGTTGCTGAAGCGGAACCGTACCGAGGTCAAAGGAGTTGGCAAACGCCATGTTTTTGCCCATACGATCGAACACACTATGAGCACTGGAATAACTGGGTGCGGGTTCAGCGGTTGGAGCTTTAGGCTGAGGGGGAACTCCTTGCGCCATGCGATCGAACACATCATGGGGCGAGGTTTGTTGCGGTGGCTCTACAGGGGCAGGAGGCGGCGAGGGGGGTACAGAGAGTTGTTGAGATGGGGCAGACGTAGATGAATTAGCGGATTGGTCGCGATTACTATCATCAGTTTTCTTGCTGCCTAAAATTGCCTGTAGATCTTCTAAGAAATCATTTTCTGTGATAACCTCATTACCTTTAGAGGTTCCCCTTTCAGTTGTTAGTGCATCGACTGCGAACGATTGGGCTGACGGAGCTGCCGATTTAGTCGGTGCAGAATTTGAGCCAGGAGAAACGACTTCTGGCTGAATGGGAGACACTGGAGATCCTGTACTCGGAGCAGACGCCGATACATCAACAACCTGTTGGCGATCGCCATCGTAGGTTTTCTCACCTCTGGCAATAGCTTGCAAATTGTCTAAGAACCTATCGGCAATGTTCTCATTCGGTACAGAAACCTCCCTTCCGGACGCTGGTGTGTCAATCCCAAATGCTCTGGCTGGAGAACCTGCCGCCTGAGTAGATGCAGGTTGCGTAGAAGAATTTGTGTCTGTCTGATTTTGGGATGATGGGGGCTCTAAATCAAATGATTCCACCTCGAAGGCTTCTGACCCTAAACCCATGTCAGGCATTACTGAATGGGCAGTAGCATAGGTTGGGGCGTTTGGCACATACCTGTTCGTCTTTTGGTCATATTGCAAGTCAATCGGTTCATTGTCATCAAATGACATTGCCTCAACGGATGCACGTTGTTCCGGTTTGGGCTTTTTACCCTGTGCTGAATCCGCCTTTTGAACCGGACGACGCTGTAGTTTTTGCTCTAGATCGTGGAGTCGGTTTTTGGGATTACGCATCGGGTGTCACCAAGGAAAAGATTAACAACAAGTGCAAGGCTGAGTTGAGGTAAAACCTACAGAAATTGAGGCAGCAAACTAGCCAGAGACAGCCAACTGGGGAAAACTAGCCACGGAAGAAATCGTCGCCAACGAGACGATCGCCACTCAACCACTGATAAACCTGTTGTCGCATGAGTCGTCGAAGTTGGAATATCGCGGTCTGTTGGGATTTGAGGAGGTGAGCCTCTAGGATTTTGAGCAGGTGTAAACGGGATGATCGCCGCTTTGGTGGCTTTATCTGCTAAAACGATCGCGGATGATGCAGGAATGACTTTTGCAATCGCAGAAGTTTTAGTAGAGCCAATCTCCTGATCGTCCTGATCCCATTCCTCAACATTGGCTTCAAGGTACTCCTGCGGTAATTCATCGGTTGTAAAAGCATCTACTGTCGGAGTATCCGCAAGCGAGAGAGCAGTTGATTCACATTGGGTTAGTAACTCAGGCAGATTTAGACCATCAAAATTATCAAACTCGTCGAAATCATCAATCTCAAATGATTCTGCCTCAGGTTGAGCAGCAGGAAGTAAGGAAGGTGACGATCGAGGTTGGGGCGATCGTGCTTGATGAAGTTGAGCAGCGAGGTCTTGCCAGCTTTCTAGAGGAGGTTCGTCATCATCAAGAGCAACAGTGGCAATAAAGGGAGGCAAATTCTGATCGTTTTGATCCCATTCCTCAATATTTGTTTTAAGAAAATCCTCAGTTGGCTGATGGGTGGTTGAGTTGTCTGCGGCGGAAAAGGAGTTTGGTTCAAATTGGATAGGTAGGGCAGGCAGACTTATGTAGCTGGCATCCTCTGTCTCTAACGGTTCTGTCTCAATTTGTGTAGTTGGGGAAAATCGTTGCGACGATCTATAACGAGAGTGGGGTGATCGCGCTTGATGGAGTTGGGCAGCGAGGTCTTGCCAGCTTTCTACGGGAGATTCATCATCAAGATTAAAAGCAGCAACTTCAAACGCATTCGCAGTTGGTTCACTGGGAGGTGATACCTTTGCTGATGGAAATATCTGTGGTGAATGTGTGGAAGGTCGTTGTGTGGATGCTTTATATATTT
Source organism: Leptolyngbya sp. PL-A3 (assembly GCF_039962325.1). NCBI lineage: Bacteria > Bacillati > Cyanobacteriota > Cyanophyceae > Leptolyngbyales > Leptolyngbyaceae > Leptolyngbya > Leptolyngbya sp. PL-A3. The sequence continues at coordinate 17,050 of NZ_JAMPLB010000093.1, read as the reverse complement.
CTTGATGAATGCTTCGATTAGTCTTTTGATTAAATCGGGATGAACCTAAATTATCTGTTGTAAACGGTTCAACCTCCCTCATTAGTGGGTCATGGCTAAGCTGAGCCGCTAAAGCTCGCCACGGTGATGAGGAATGCGGGCGTGGTGATGGGGGGCACCGTTTTTGAGGTGGTTGGCGATCGGGTGATGAAATCGGATCTGGTTTTACAGATGATGCCCGAGGTTTTATTCTGGTAGGACGAGGTGCTTCAGGGTGTGGTTTCTGAGCAGCAGGTGATCGCCGCGTCTTAAGTTCTTGCTCGAGATCAAGCAGCCGATTGAGAGGAGGGGGATTGTCACGAAGCATGATTCAGCATCCAAACAGTTAATTAGGGTTGCAGGTTCATGGTGAAAACGGCATAGGGGTCGAGGGCGACCTGAAGTTGTTTCGAGTCTCCTTTGAGTGCAGCAGGGTCAACTTCCAGTTGCAGTCGGTTTTCACTGGCCGATAAAACCTGGACGGGTTGATCATTCAGCACTGCGGCAGGAAAGTCGGTGAGCGATTGAGCAACTACCAGGTTTTCGCCCTCTAAGGTCAGTACTGTTTTGCCCTGGGCTTGAGAGACTTTGGCTTGAGAAACTTTGGGAGGATTTTGGCGACGACGAGATTGGTTGATGACGTCTGCAAGGTTGGAATAATCAACTTTGTTATCTGTAATTTTTCCCAGAGCAACCTTGCGTTCTGTAACCGTGCGGCGCAGATCTTCTGCCGATTGAATACCAAGTTTTTTAAGTTCTTTTTGTTGTGGTTCAGATAACCCCATTTCTTCGATCGATACATCGTCCTGAGTTAACGGGGCGCGGGTAACCTCCTGAATCTGAGTATCCCGAATGGAGCCGAGCTGAAATGAAATTTTAGAGGCTCCAGTTTCTCCAGGTTTGGCAGTGGTAAAGCGAACGGTATCGCCATCAAATTCAGGGAAGAGTTGCAACTCCAGGTTCATGTCTTTAACCATGTAGGTGAGTTTGCGGTTCAACCCTTTGACCGATAGCGCATCTTGAGCTTTATCTAGCTCGAAAATGAGGGAGTCTAGAAAAGATTGCAAATTCCAGGAGTGGTTCGAGTTATTGACCATCGGTTGCTATGATTTGCAGACTGAGGCGATGAAAGACGGGAAGAATAGTGGTTTCGGTGGTTTGGGTAGGGGGAGAACTGCGGAGGGTGACGTTGCCCTCATCGTTAACAGAAATGTTGAGCTCAATGGGAAGGTCAATGTTAACCCGTTCAATTTCTAGAGTTTGACCCGTGGCGAGATCTTCAAGTGGATCGGTGAAATCAGCGAGTTGCTCAACGAGGTTGGACAATGAGTGATAAACATCGCTAACGTTTGTATGTCTCATCTTTTGTCAGGAATTGCTTCTAAGTTGTTATAACAATTTGAGCTAGATTGCAAAAGACTCTTTAAATAAAACCTTACTAATAAAGTCTCCAATTCCTACAAAGAATCTAAAACTCTATAACCAAACTTGCTTATGATCTTTTCCAGGTTTATATCTTCTACTACCATCTACATTTACCCAAACTTGGCCCCTGCCCCTCGAATTCTCATCTGTATCGAAAGGGTGATGTTGTCCAAAATTTGCACTTACTTCGCCCGCATAGCTAGTTACTCGAATTTTACTGTACCCTCGGTTCTTCAATGCCTGAACAAATTGCGCGGCTAGAGGTATAACTTGATGAGAATCTCTAAACTCGGATGGTTCTGTTGAGATTTCTTTGAAGTTTTCTCCCAGTTGTTTAAGTTCCCCCTTTAGGATTGCTTCTCTTTGTGCTCTCATCTTAATTTCTTGTTCCAGTCTTCTTATCTGAAGACTTTCTACCTCTTTGCCCATTTTTTGTATCTTTTGCTGCATCTCTTGTGTTTCCACCTCAATTTCTCGCATCTCTTTTCTAACTTTGTCTGCCTTGTCTTGAATTTCTTGCCTTTTTTTAACAGTAGCTTTAGAACCAACAGATAGAGCCGCAGAACAAACAAGAAGCTCTAAATCTCTATGTTCTTTGCTAAGTCCATCATTCTCTATCCATTTAGCAAGCTCAGCAGGTGTAAAAACACCTTTATTGTTGATGGCTTCACCGTCGTAGCTAGTAGTTTTACCAGGAATATAAAATATCGGTATGGTATCATGACCATGTGTCATTAAGTAAAGCTTAACGTTTGGGTTTAAACTTGCTAAAGGCTTGTAAGTGCCAGAGGCAACATTTGGACTATTGAGATGATGTATTCCAGTTAATATTTTTGGATACATATTAGGAAGCCCCCTAATGGCATTATTAGCAAACTCTGTAAGTTCTGCATCTGGCCATGGAAGGTACAATGCATTTTGTACAATCTCTTGCTCAACCTCTAGCGCCTTGCTTATCGCCTGAGTGCCCCATGATTGCAATGCTATTGATTTAGTTTGAAGACTAACTGGATACACCGAAGCTGTCTGATCAAAAATTATCTTCATGCCATTGAGAGAAATAGGCTCTTTTGTTAAGTTGGAAAATATATTGTTTTCACTGCTATGAGGCATAGACATTGCTTTAGCTTCCTGTACCCCAAATTTGTAGTCTTCCCAAGGATTTGCCCATTTATCTGGAACAAATACATCGCTCCCTAAGCTTTCTAAATCTCCCCTCCAACTTGGGTTGATAGGAATCTTAAACCCTAAGATAATTAGAGACTTGAGAAAATCTTTGAGCTGAGTTAGATTCTGAATTCCAAAGGCTCTTTTTTGGTATGGAACAAATCCAATTAAGTCGTATTCTATCTCTGGAGCTTGCGGCCTTCCTCCCTCATCATTATGGTGAACCATTTTTCTGATTGGAGGTAATGCATGTCTCGACTCTTTCAGTGGGTCTTTCCTCTTTCTGGATGCAGGTTGTAGCTCATCATGAATCCAGACTTCTTGGACCAACTCTTCTATGTCCGCTTCTGTCTCTTGCGAAAGGTTACTTCCATAACTTCTTTTATAGGCTTCCCTGACATCCTGCTTATAAACTGCTTTATTTAGCTCATATATCAAAATCATTATTCTTTGATGAACATGTCCATAGTCAGGATGGCCTTCCTTAAAACTACTCTTTTCATCAATCCGTGCAATGCGCAAATCTAGTTGGTCTTCCTCATAGCCAATTCCATCGGTTAGCAACCGATCTCTAGGAAAGATAGCAAATAGATCATAATCACCAGTGATAGCTCTCTTATGTTCTGGAAATGAAATTGGATTGAGCGGATCAGTTAGAGCCATTACAGGGGTTAAACCACTATATTTTTCACTCTTCTTTTGACAGACTTCCTCCCCTGGATCAAAATAAACGCCCCAAAGCTCCTGATTCTTCATCAAGACAAACTTCAATTCCAGCTCACTGCCATCGTCTGTTCTTCTTGATCTGCTAACAATATCTGCGTATTTTCTTGCTAGTTCATTTCCTTCTGGTAAGTCACTAGGAGATTTTCGAGCAGCTGTGATGTGAATTGAATGCTCATCTGGAGAGCGATTGAAATCAATAATTCCTAATTCCTTTTGATTGTTTTCGAGAAACTTTACTCGTTCATCCGAAATGGATAACGGAATACGCCAAGTCTCAGTGTCCTCCAACCCGTTAAGTTCTCTATAGAGATCAGGTTGATAATTAATTCTTCCTTGGACTTCTTGATGTTGAAAAGCCAGCTTGTCGGTTTTGGTTAAGCGGATATCTTCTAAAATAAAACCTGCCGCGGGTCCCCAATTACATGATTTTGCTTTGACATGAAATCCTTTCGACCCATACCCTTCTTCAATAAGTTGCTGACAAACCCATCCAGGAGCGCGAGACATAATCACGCAATCCCATTGATCTGCCACTTTCTGAAAGGCTGATTCATGGGCGTGAGCAAAACCAACCAGATTGATAGCATCAGTTCCTCTCGCCAATCCGCCGGATAGCGGTGGTCTTGCCTTACTTTCTAATGGCATTTAACTTCTCTCCTGCGCAACCATTAAATCAGTTTGCTCTCCGCTCCATACGCCTATCTTAGGTAGACTATCAAGTACAGGCCCCAACAAAATGAACGATCGCAGGCATCGGAAAATAGACCTCATGTTCTGTTAATGCCAACACCTGCCCATTAGTATTCGTTTGTCCAGCCTGCTTCAGCAACACTCGCTGCAGCTTCATCTCTGGATATGCCCACAGCGCCACCGTATCGCCCTTGCGCCCCTCAAACTCCACCTGATTACGAGCAGCATAACTACACTGTTGCTTAAACTCCGGTGACAAAAGCGCTTTGAGTTCCCCTTCGCTCAGGGATGGATGGCTAGAAATCTGCGGCAGCAGCTCATTCAAACGCTGGGGACTCATCAACAATCCCGTTTTGAGCTTGCCTGTTTGATGAGTAGACCCATTCCCCCCAAATTTAGTCAACGTTTCCATCCGGGCATGATTAGTGCGATCGCTCTCCAATGTCAGGTAATACTTGCAGTCCAGTGAAATCTGTTGCTCTGGATCAGAGAACTGCTTTTCCCAAACTTTGTGCCAGTAGTCTCGGAAGCGATCAACATCATTGAGCGGTACAACTTCTGCCGTGCCTTCCATACGATCGAAGCAATAGTCTCCGACCAGCGTGATCAACTGGGTCATACTCGTGCCCAAGCGTTTCTGCTTTTTCGTGGCTTTGTCTCGCCCCGACCACAACAACACTGCACAAACCAGATACTCCTGGTTTGGAGAAAGCGCTCTCAACTGCTCCCGCGACAATGTTGGCGCTACTGCCAACGGGCCAGACATCACAGCTCCCACGCGCACCTTTTGCTCAATCAAAATCTCTAGAGTTTCAGGATGCTTCACCAAGAGTTGCACCACTCCATCCCGAATCGGGCGTGGCGTTTCCACTGTTAGCGGAAAGGTAATATCTTGATTCTGGTGATAGATGGGGCGCGATCGCCCATTTAGCATCACAGTCACCACATCCGCAAACATCAACCGCACCGTACTAACATGCTGATAAGGCGTTGCAACCGTCGCAGTTGAAAAGGCATTGGTCAACGCTGCACCATAAGCCCACTTCTCTGCGGCTGCATCACCTGCATTTGCCATCAGCTTTTCCAGGTGTTGCTGTTCTTGCTTATTCGCCTCCAGATCTGCTTGAGCGAGTTTTTGAATGCCATCGGTGACAGTACTCAGCAATTTAGCAGGCGAATCAATAACTGCTTTTACCGTTTCTGGTGTCAAAACTTGTTGCAAAAGCGGCATCAGCGCAGGTAGTTGGCTCAGAAGGGCTGCTGGTACTGCCAGTTGTTCTGTATAAGCAGAGGGTTTTAATCCATTAGGACTGTAACTCAGTGCAGTTGCAACGCTTCCTCTTGATGATCCGATTGTTGATTTCGCCATTGATAGGGCTGAGCCAGTTCGAGAACGAGATGCGATCGCCAAAGCACTACTGGTCCCATTTGATGCTGAAGTAGTCGCTGCTTTCTGGCTGGCTGATACATTTGATGCTTGTTGTAAAAGAGTTTCCAACAATTTCAGCGTCTCAGGATTAGCAACTTCAGCCGGAAGGTTTTGTTTAGCAACCTCTGTCAGTGTTTGCTTGGCCGTATCCGTCAAAACTTGCTTCGCTACCTGAGCAGCCTGTTTTGCACTATCTGCTAGAAGCTGCTGTCCCCCATTCGACAGTACTTGCGTTGCAGCTTTGGTTGCAGCGGGCAGAACCGTTTTAATGATGGAACTGAGAAAACCTAAGGCCTCAGCAGTTTCCATCGGGCGAACTTCTTTATAGATGAAAGGAACAGTTTCGACAGAAGAATTGCTCATGGGCTGCTCCAAGCTAAAAGCGGCGGCTGTCCGCGGCTCAATCGTTGTCAACGCTGAATTAAGCGGAATTTCAACAATCTCAGAAATGGCAGGACCAGTGCGATCGGGAGTTCGAAAGCTAGTGATTTGAATGAAACGATGTTGGCAATCGATCTGTTTGTTAGGAATTTCTAGAACGGTGCGACCTAAACTATTCTCAGCTAATGGACCCACTACAGGAGAAACAAAGTGAGGATCATCGAGCAACTGAAGCCCATTGACCCTTTGCTTCATTCCATTACCAATGGCATAACTGTAGTAACGGTTGCAGCCTATATCGACTTGAAATCGGTTATAAGCTGCGTCAGCATCTTGCCACTGTAAAATCGCTAAAGCCATTGCTACCTAGCCTCCAGCAGGGAGCTGACCTTGATTAGTTCCTTGCCCTTGAACTTGGTTCGTTTTGGGCTGATTTCCATACATTTGAGCAAAGTTGTCTAGCTTGAAGTAGTCAGACTTGAAATTAATCTCGACTGACCCTGTAATTTGGGCTGACATCTCAGTCGTATTTGTGCTCTTAGCCGACGACACACTAATGCGACTGCGTTTTTGAGTATTAGCACCACCACCACTAGCGACAAAGCGTGACAAAAATCCACTCCGCGTACTGCTGCTACGGGTGGTTGTCTCCTGTTCTGTTGCTTTATCCGTTTTTTCGATGTTCTCTGTGGCTTTCACATCAAAGACTACTGCAGCTTTAACGGTTCCCTTATCTACAACAATGCGAGAAACTCCCATCAAAAGCATTTCTCGCAGAAGGGCACGCTGTTCCTCAGCCATCTTCTGTTTAGCCCTCATAATTTCAACCTTGATCTGGTTGTCACTGGGGTCTAGAGGGTTTCCTTCCTTATCAGTTAGAGCTAGCTGAGCGTTGCCCGCTTCACCTTCTCCAGGTAACCTGAGGTTGAACTTATCACTATTGTTTTCTGCCAGGTATTTGAAAGCAGTTGTATCATCAATTTGATTCACAAAATGAGCAACGTCTTTAGTCGCTTCTTTCAGCAGAGCCATATAATCTTGCATCTGCTTGTGAGTCAAATTAAGTGTAGCGTCAAATACACCATTCAGTAGATCCTCAACGAACTGAGGAAAGTCAACGCTGTTCATGAAATCAGCCGCGCGCTTGCCTGTGTTATCCATATCACGGTTTTCATGACGCTCTTCATCAATCACCCGACTAGCCCCAGCCGTGCCCATCGCCCCTGAAAGCCCTTGAGCCTGAGCCAAAGCAGGTTTATTCAGTAACTGATGGTATTGGGTATTGACGGTATCCCGATACATTACCATCTGCCCATCTTTATCCAGATTCCGAAAAGCTTCCGATTGAGATAACAAAGCGCGGGCATTGGCACGAGCCTGTTCCTTTAATTCTTGCTCTGTAGGCATCAAACCCCTTCCTCTATGTAGTGCTTCTTCAAGACGGTATTAGGTTCCACAAAACGTACTCAACAAGTCATCACTTTGTAAAATGGGTATTAAACTTCCCAATCGTCAAAGTCATCACTTTCAGCACCAGAGCCGTTTTCAATGCCGAGTTCTGTCTCCTCTGTCTCAAGTTCTTCTGTGTCGATCGAGGCTTGAGCAATAATCCAAGATTCTGCTGCACTAAGGAACGTATTGAATCCACTGTCTTGAACAATGCCTTCGTTAAAGTTAGCAATCCACTGATAAATCTTGTTGCTTTCTACCGCGAGTGTCTTCAGGGGAGCTGTGGGTACTATCATACCCAAATCTTCTCTAGCAACTCGCTCAATTACGCTCCAGATGGTCTTACGTCGCCCTCCAAACATGTTAAGGATTTCATCTGCCTTGAGAATTGCAAGTGCCTCTTGTAAGTGTGCATAGTCTTCAGCTACCTGAACATGCGCCATGCCTGTCATATTTTCTGTCAGGTTGTATTGCAAATTTTTAGTCGCTTGAAACACTTGGGCTTTTGACAAATAAGTAACATCCATCTGCTTACCTTCAGATTTGCGAATGTACTCCGTTACCTCCACCATTAGCTTATGCCACAGGCGCGAAAACGCTCTGTTAGCAACCATTTTGGAGAGCAGCTGCCCGTCACCTTTATTAAGCACCCGTTTGTAGAGCATGGCGCGTTCTTCATAGGTAGAACGCTCATTCCGCAACTTATGAAAGCGGTAAAGGTCAGAAGCCGTTTTCCCATTGGGCACATCCAATATACCCCTTGCCCAACGCAATACCAGTGCGTTGGCTACATCAAAAACATGCATGAGTTCGCCTACAACATAGACATAATCTAATGCCCCTGCCGCCTTGATGTTAGTGGGAATAACTCCTTGAACATCAACCTGATCAAACTGATCAAACGAATCAACCGTAAAATCCCAATCGACCTGTCCTTTAAGACGGAATTGGTCGATCGGATCATCTTTAACAGTGCTACGCTTTAGAGCATCGTGATAAGCCAGAACAAAGTATTCATCATACTCTCCTGACGTGAAAGCATCTTTTGATTTAAACTTGATTCCTAAATTAACAAGATAATCAGTCATTCCCTGCTCGATCGCCGAAGTGAATGATTCTTCGGGAAGAACAGTTCGCTTTTTGATGCCGTTGTTTATATCTCCCCTGATATACGCATTCAGATAGTAATGAATGTCTCCTTTTTGGTAAATGGTACCTAATACATCCGAGATAGCAGAATCAAACTTATCCTGCTGAATCGGTAACCCTTGGCTTAATACCAAGTCGTCTAACTTTTGCCATCGAGGATCATTTGGCTTAACCTGCAAGCGCCGCTCATCTAATGCTGTCGTGAGCAATCGTGCTAGAAAGTATTTGCGGCAATCTCCCTGAACAGCACGCAGAACGGAATTGCACAGGCCTGTCACATCCTTTTTAGGGTCAATTTCCGCCTTCTCGATTGCATCATAAATAAGAACAGCATAGATATCAGGAGAGGACAGTAAAAAACGGCTAATCTCATCTAAGCCAATCTGGTTCAGTCGTTTAGATAATTCATGAATTTGATCAGTGATGCCCCGCTTCTGAAGATCTTCTTTGACATCTTTCGTTGCAGTGCCACCGTTCTTTGAGAGCTTATGCTCTGATTGCCTCTTTAAGTAGTAATCTCGAGTTGTGTCTCGTGCTTTCATTGCACGGAGATCAATCGATACTCGAGGCTGATAGATCCCTTTGAAAGGATCAGCAGCATATTGGTTAAACGAATTTAGACTAGCTATCATTTTATGTTGCCTCTATACAAAGCATGAGCTGGGTTTAATGGACTGGATTTAATTAGAAAAAAACAACTTTTCAACAACTGTCCAGTTTGAAGAAACTTTTGATTCATGAGAATTCTGACTAGGCGAAGGCGTTTCTTGAGATACTCCGTTTGACTGTGATTCTTCAATCCCAAACAAAACGCTAACAGATCCCCAATTTTCATAGATTTGCTTGGCTTCTTCTAGCTTTTTGGAAGCATCTCTTCCCTGTTGATCTGCTCTTCTACTAAAGTTTTCAGCCTCAGCTCTCGCATTTTTTGCGGCAATTAGGATGTTGTCTAGCCGTTCAAGAATCTTATCCAAGTGCAAGATATCATTAGGCTGCGAGTTCATAGTCCCTGTGCTGCCTATTCCTGATTCAACTTGCAATACTTCCTGGCCTGATAAAGCAGAATTACTATCTAAGCTCTCTTCTTTGGGACTTTTATCTTCTGGATCGCTCTCTTCCGATTCGGGCTCTACTTCTGGTGATGTACCTGATGAAACAGAAGTAGTATCTAAGCTCTCTGTATCGCTTTCTTCTGCAGCCTGTGCTTCTAATATCGTATCTGATTCAGTAGAATCGCTATTCAAGTTTGCCTCCTCAGAGATCTCATTCTCTACATTACTCTCCTTTGATACGACGGGTGTTTTTCTAGCCCTTGACCCTTTACCTCTCCCTACTCTAGTTTGTGATTCTGAAGGAGTGTTCGACTCCAAATCGTTTGGGGACTCATTATCCATGCTCTTTTGTCCTCTTCTGCTTAATTGCCTTATGTTTCAGATTAAGTCGTGAAAGTAAATTTACTAAAGCCAAACTAGTGAAGAAAAACAACTCTTCAAGTCTTCAATTGAAAATCCCTGGGTTTTAACGTTATTTTCAATTTGTGAAACTTGTTTGCTTGCTTCATCTGCATATTCGCTTGCAAGTCTTGCCGCACTGTATATTGAATCTGCCTCTAATGTGTCTGGAGAAATTGTAGAAGCTTGTTGAGACAGGTCTTTTGCTGTACTTGCAGACTTTTGGGCAGTAGAGGCAAACTTTTGTGTCTCCTGCCAAAGCCTATAAATTTCTCTCCCCTTTTCAAGAATTTGCTGGGATTTCTGAGTTGTCTGAATGTATTGCTTAAGGGCTTGAAAATCCTCTACTGATGCATTAGAACTTTCGATTCTCTTGAGTACCTCATCCCAAATCTTCTTTTGGGCTTTCAAATTCTCTAACTCATCTATTTTCTCTCTTAACTCGGGTGCTACACCTAAAGCCGTATTGAGTTTACTCTCTTGAAGTAACTCAGTGATAGCAATAATAGAACCGCTGTTCGGTACGAGTTGCCACTCACTATTAAGCGTTTCACGAGTATAAAGCTGCTTATTGTCACCCACGCCTAAGATAGTGCCGTTCGGCAGAACAGATACCCCAATTACAGAACCACTGTTCGGCACGAGTTGCCACTCACTATTAAGTGTTTCACGAGTATAAAGCTGCTTATTGTCACCCACGCCTAAGATAGTACCGTTCGGCAGAACAGATACCCCAATTACAGAACCACTGTTCGGCACGAGTTGCCACTCACTATTAAGCGTTTCACGAGTATAAAGCTGCTTATTATCACCCACGCCTAAGATAGTACCGTTCGGCAGAACAGATACCCCAATTACAGAACCACTGTTCGGCACGAGTTGCCACTCACTATTAAGCGTTTCACGAGTATAAAGCTGCTTATTATCACCCACGCCTAAGATAGTACCGTTCGGCAGAACAGATACCCCAATTACAGAACCACTGTTCGGCACGAGTTGCCACTCACTATTAAGCGTTTCACGAGTATAAAGCTGCTTATTATCACCCACACCTAAGATGGTGCCGTTCGGCAAAACAGACACCCCAATCACAGAACCGCTGTTTGGCACGAGTTGCCACTGGCTATCGAGAGTTGCACGGGTGTAAAGCTGCTTATTGTCACCCACACCAATTAGACTCGTAGCAATGTTATGCCTCGTTTCTTGCGATAGCTTGGGTATACCAGTTACAGAATTACTACTGGAACCTTGCTCTCCTAGGCCAGATGATGTTGCGTAAATAGAAGACTTTTTAATACAAACACTAATCACAGAACCACTGTTTGGCACGAGTTGCCACTGGCTATCGAGAGTCGCACGAGTATAAAGCTGCTTATTGTCACCCACACCTAAGATGGTGCCGTTTGACAAAACAGACACTCCAATTACAGAACCGCTGTTTGGCACGAGTTGCCACTGACTATCGAGAGTCGCACGAGTATAAAGCTGCTTATTGTCACCCACACCTAAGATGGTGCCGTTCGACAAAACAGACACTCCAATTACAGAACCGCTGTTTGGCACGAGTTGCCACTGACTATCGAGAGTTGCACGCGTGTAAAGCTGCTTATTGTCACCCACGCCTAAGATAGTGCCGTTCGGCAGAACAGATACCCCAATCACAGAACCACTGTTTGGCACGAGTTGCCACTGGCTATCGAGAGTCGCACGGGTGTAAAGCTGCTTATTGTCACCCACGCCTAAGATAGTGCCGTTCGGCAGAACAGATACCCCAATCACAGAACCACTGTTTGGCACGAGTTGCCACTGGCTATCGAGAGTCGCACGCGTGTAAAGCTGCTTATTATCACCCACTCCCAGGATGGTGTCATCTTGCAATGAAGCTTTGGTTGAAATAACCACTACGTTGATTACAGAACCACTATTCGGCACTGCTTGCCATGGACTTTCGAGAGTCGCACGCGTGTAAAGCTGCTTATTGTCACCCACGCCTAAAATGGTGCCGTTCGGCAGAACAGATACCCCAATTACAGAACCGCTGTTCGGCACGAGTTGCCACTGGCTATCGAGAGTTGCACGCGTGTAAAGCTGCTTATTGTCACCCACACCTAAGATGGTGCCGTTCGGCAGAACAGACACTCCAATCACAGAACCGCTGTTTGGCACGAGTTGCCACTGGCTATCGAGAGTTGCACGGGTGTAAAGCTGCTTATTGTCACCCACGCCTAAAATGGTGCCGTTCGGCAGAACAGATATCCCAATTACAGAACCGCTGTTCGGCACTGCTTGCCATGGACTTTCGAGAGTTGCACGGGTGTAAAGCTGTTTGTTGTCACCCACTCCCAAAATAGTTCCGTTCGGTAAAACAGATATCCCAATTACAGAACCGCTATTCGGCACTGCTTGCCATGGACTTTCGAGAGTTGCACGAGTATAAAGCTGCTTGTTGTCACCCACTCCCAAAATAGTTCCATCTTGTGATGAAACTTTGAGCGGAATAACCACTACGTTGATTACAGAACCACTATTCGGCACGAGTTGCCACTGGCTATCGAGAGTTGCACGGGTGTAAAGCTGCTTATTATCACCCACACCTAAGATGGTGCCGTTCGGTAAGACAGATACCCCAATTACAGAACCGCTATTTGGCACTGCTTGCCATGGACTTTCGAGAGTTGCACGGGTGTAAAGCTGTTTGTTGTCACCCACACCTAAGATGGTGCCGTTCGGTAAGACAGATACCCCAATTACAGAACCGCTATTTGGCACTGCTTGCCATGGACTTTCGAGAGTTGCACGGGTGTAAAGCTGCTTATTGTCACCCACGCCTAAAATGGTGCCGTTCGGCAGAACAGATACCCCAATTACAGAACCGCTATTCGGCACTGCTTGCCATGGACTTTCGAGAGTTGCACGGGTGTAAAGCTGTTTGTTGTCACCCACTCCCAAAATAGTTCCGTTCGGCAAAACAGATACCCCAATTACAGAACCGCTGTTTGGCACTGCTTGCCATAGACTTTCGAGAGTTGCACGGGTGTAAAGCTGTTTGTTGTCACCCACTCCCATTAAAGCTATAGAAGAGTTGTGCATTAGTTACGCTCCTTGAGTAGTTAAGATGTTTAATTTTTCAAACTTAGAACTCGTTTATAGAGTCGAATATGTTAAAGCCATTTCAATGCGAATATTTCCACATCTGGCAACAAGCTGGCTTAAGAATGGTGTCTTACTTCTCATCATGTGAAAGTCTGTACTCTAATAACCGTAGAGCATCTATCAAATTTAGCCTGCCAAAGCCAGCCTTAGGATGCTTAAACTTTGTACAAACCTTGTCAGCAGAATGCTTCAACACAAATTTCACCTGGCTGTCTGTTAACTGAATTTCTTGCTTCAACGCATAGGATTTCATCAACGCCACGGCTCCTGCCACAAATGGTGATGCGTGAGAGGTTCCCGTCGAAAATGCGTATTCATTCTCCAAATAAGTGCTATAAATATTTGTTCCTGGTGCTACACAACTCACATGCTTGCCATAGGTAGAAAATGATGCCATCTCCCCTACCTCATCCACTGCACCCACCGCAATTACATAGGGTAATGCGCCTGGATAGTAAAACTGTTCTTGTCCGTCATTGCCCGATGCCGCCACGATCGTCACACCCTTTTGCTTGGCATAGTCCACTACTTCCTGATGGGGCAATCCTCCTCCCGCATGCTGAATGCCCAAACTCATATTGATGACGTTTGCCCCGTGATCGATCGCCCACTTAATTCCCACATTAATGTTGTCTACTAAGCCAGCGCCTACCCGTTTGCCATTTCGCTCCATCGCTCCCAGCACCCGAACTGGCATAATTTTGCATTTGGGTACAACTCCGAGCGGCATGCTTAATCCTTGGCCTGCAATAATGCCTGCTACATGCGTGCCATGTCCTACCTCATCATCAGGAATCTCGTCATACCCCAGATAATCCCCAACAAATTTGCTTGCCCCATCAAGAATATCCACAAAGTCATAACCTGGTATTAAGGCTTCTTGAAGTTCAGGATGGCTAAGAGTAACACCTGTATCTAGCACTGCAACTGTGATGCGAGGGTCACCCTGACTATATTGATGAGCTTCTTCTAAGTAAATAGCTTGTCGCGATCGAGCATCTGTAGTTATCTTTCTTGGCGTTGGCAAGAGACGGGGAAGATCAGCCTGAGCAACTTGACCTATATTCACCTTTTCAACGATTGGAAGATTCGACAACTTTTGAATTAACTGAGTTGGAATCTCTTGATCCTGCTGCAAGATTAGACGATAAACCCGATCCAAGCCAGTGACAAGCTCTTCTGTACCCCATTGCTCATTAGCAGATTGGTATTCTTGAGCCACCCATACAGGAACCTGAAACTCACTAAAAATTTGATCAATCGTTGGATGTAAACAAGACGTAGCAACCGACTTATCAACAAGAATGTTCTGCCAGTAAGCAAAGCTTGGAGAAACTGATTCTTTTAACTTAATTTTGATGTGATTTTTCATGAAGCATTTGACAACATAATTGTATTGCTAAGTCCGCTCACCAAGGCATGAAATAGCACGCAAAGATATCGCTCACCTGCATTTCAGAAGCTTCAACCTGTCCCAAAATGGAAATGTGAAACGATTACAAGCGATAGCTAGAACTTTAAAAACCTTGTCTAAACTTTCAGAGAGCCTTAAAGAAGGCGTCTAAAATTTTAGAGAATTTTGAAGAGAAGAACTGTGCCTTACTCGTTAAGATTTATACATTAGCTTACTGCACCCTAACGGTAGATTCTACTATATACATGAATAGCAAAAATTAATTTTCCTTTAAATCTCAAAATGCTATCTCATGATTAAACTGCCAGAATTACTTCCAGCTTGCTCCTATAAGGACGATTCATCTACTTGTGCTAAAATCCCTAATTCTTTGTTAGTTTTAAGCAATCGTAAATTTTTAATCACAACTAAAAATTGAAGTTAAGTAACTAACTTTGGCACTTCTCTATGAGGCTTCTAGTCCCTCTTCTATCACTCTATAGAGAAGAATTTAGTATATAGATAGCCCTCTTGATGTTGGAGGTGAAAGTGATGTCTTTGACTAGACTGGCTCGTCCAACTGTCAGGTTTGTCGATGAATACTGCCAACTCTTCGAGTCGCTTTTTCCCGAAGTGCGAAGCTTTGAAGCCTTTAAGTTCCTGCATTTGGGCTTGATCTCAGACATTAAACGCAAATCTCTGCCTGCGATCGCTAAAGCAGTGGGGCTACATGATGCCCAGAGTCTCCATCATTTTCTGACTGAATCACCCTGGGACGTTCAACAGTTTCGTCGAGAACGATTGCAGCTGATTTTGCAACTAATCAAGCAGGAAAGCATGATTTTGCTCTAAGTACAGATACCGTCTTGGAGGTCAAGTTCGTGGCTAAGAAATGATGAGGGTAGCTTTTGTAAGAACAGGTGAGCAAAAACGGCTGAGAACAAAATTGCCTCAGCAGCTAGATTATTTGGGATTTGAAGTCCAATAACTATCCCATCAGTTACTTATTTCGCGGCAGCTATCATTGTTGCCTGTTTGCCATAGTCTACACTGAATGGCTTACCTGACTTTAGGACTCCATAAATCAAGTGCAACAACTTTCGCATCACTGCCCCCATTGCAGCCATTGCATGTTTTCCACGTTGCTGCAACCGTTGATACAACTCCTGTGTGAGTGGATTCCACTTGAGCGATGCAACTGCAGGCATATATAGGGCTTTGCGCACTCGTGCACTACCCATCTTGGATAAGTGAGTACGTCCGTGAACGGAAGAACCGGAAACTCGTTGTTTTGGTGTCAAACCTGCGAAAGCTGCTGCTTGGCGTGCACTCGTAAACTGCTTCAGCTGAGGAATCTCTGCCAATATCTTAGCAGCTGTTAACGTGCCAATTCCTGGAATTGATGCAATTAAGTTCTGCTGTTGCTGTAAATCAGGATGAAGGCTTATATGCTTCTCAATTGCAATTTTTAGTGTTTTGATCTGTTCGTCGAGATGTTTCATCGTAGATTCGATCGAAGCAACAACCGCTTCAGGATATTCACCGCTTTGCAATCGCGTCACTTCCTGTTGGTGCATCTGTATGAGCGCATCTAAGCGACGGACTAAGGCTTGCAACTCACGAATTTCAGCGGGTGGTGGCGACCAAACATCTGGTACCAGCGTTTGGCAAAATAATGCAATGATCTGAGCATCCACTTTATCGGTTTTATTTCGCGTGAGTTGGCTGATGCCAAACGCTTTAATGCGAGCTGGATTGACCACACTGACCTGATAGCCTGCGTTGTACAAATAGAGCGCTAAGGCCTCACCATAGGTACCTGTTACCTCCATACAAGCATGAAGTTCACAGATATTGTGTTTTGTCAACCAGACTTTTAATTTCTCAAAGCCATCAGGTGTATTTGGAAACACTTTGTGGCGTTGTTTGTCACGCTGCAAAAGTACGGCATCAAACTTCGCCTTAGAAATGTCAATCCCCAGAACTGCATTCATAGTGATGAAACGATGAGAGTGTCCCTTTTGTCAGTTGTAGCTGCACTTGCTCAGGTCTACCTTGTGCATACAAGCTCTTCTCAACCGAGAGGCCTCCGATACCGTCCGACCATCATGAACAAGTGTGGGGAAAGCGATCTTCATCTGTACTCCAGATTCGATGATCTTAGGACAAAACCAGATTCGTCTTTCCCCCTATCCAAGCGTCCCTGGATAGGATCAGCTGTTCTATTGAACTCGCTGCTAGCTCAATATACAAGGACAAAAAGTTGCAAAAGATTGGGAGGAAAGGGTTTCATAAGAATTACCACATTCAAAACATGAAACCCTATGAATCAGATTACTCGAATTGCCCAAACATTGCAGCCCCACCTCCCTTGGCATGGCGCACGGATAAGCTTTTTAGCCCTGTTTCTCATTGCCCTGTTTCGGGTCAAAACGGTCAACCTGGCCGAACTGGCCACGGCTTTTATCGGTAACGCTCAGCAGGAGTCTCATTACAAGCGCTTACACTAAGTACCGGACAAAAGCTTGCAAAGATTGAGTAGGAGAGGGTTTCATGAGAATTACCACATTCATCCACGAAACCCTCATGAACCAGATTACTCTAATCCGAAAAACATTG
>NZ_JAMPLB010000092.1:0-22522 GCF_039962325.1 Leptolyngbya sp. PL-A3 | reverse complement strand
CTCTAACTGCTCCAGGCTCTCCGTCACCGTGACTTGAAAAGGACGTCCTGTCATCGCCCATCACCTCAAAGAGGACTCTTCTAGTTTGGCGCAGCTTCATATTTGTTTGGTATAAGCCAGCCAAAGCCTGTCTTTGAGCTTGATTCTCGCGGCGTAGCTCTGTAACTTCTTTCCTCAATTTCTGAAGCTCTTCCACCACTGGCCCGTAGTATTCTTTAGGGTCAATCGGCAGCATTTCCATCAGAGAGCTCCTAAACAAAGAACTCCTACAGAATATTGCAAGATAAAAGCCCCACCGCGACGAACATGGGTGGGGCGTCAGTGCATATTTGGAATTGTGCCACAGGCGGCAATCGCTACCAAAACGGGCATCTGAGAAGATTACCCTTCTGCTTCAAAAACACTCTCCTCAAGTACCTCTTTCAGGCATATTTCTCGGCGCGAAGCTAGTTTCTCTCAAGAGTTGAAGCAAGCATTCTGCCACACCGGGAGGATAACCCATCGCAACTAGCTGTGAAGCGGTATCCCCAGCGGATAGATCGATGGCAGTGGCCTGAACTCTATCCGCTTCCAAGTGTAGAGCGACTACCGAAACGCTCATTGTCCTGAGCATCCGATTCCACCAATTAGCGATTCCATAAGAACCTATCGCCAGCACAATCTCTGTTTCCCCAATAATCCCCTGGCTGTTGAGCTGCTCATTCACCTGAGTGACGAGTGCTCCCTTTGATTGGGAGGAAAAACAGCACTCTCCAGGCTAGGATACTGCGAAGTCGTTTGGGCCAGGGCGGATTTTGCATGGATTGTAAAGAGGCCGGTACTGAGTAGGAGCAGTACAGTTAGGAGGCACTTCATTGGTCAAACAAATGCAGGGCGGGAAAATCAAGACTATGGGGATGGTGCCATCGCTAGGGCGATCGCGGCTCAGCAAAGGGAAGGTGGCACAACAGATGGTCGCCCCAACCATTGGGCTAAACGCACTTCACCTATATTGGATAAGCGTTATTTACTGTTTCTAGAGAAACGCGATCGCCTAGGCAACTCCCTTATAGCGGGAACGGTCGCCTCAATCATTGGGCTAAACGCACTTTACCTATATTGGATAAGCGTTATTTACTGTTTCTAGAGAAACGCGATCGCCTCCGCAACTCAGTTATAGCGGGAACGGTCGCTTTAATCATTGGGCTAAACGCACTTTACCTATATCAGATAAGCGTTATTTACTGTTTCTAGAGAAACGCGATTGCCTCCGCAACTCAGTTATAGCGGGAACGGTCGATTCAATCATTGGGCTAAACGCACTTTACCTATATTGGATAAGCCTTATTTACTGTTTCTGGAGAAACGCGATCGCCTATGCAACTCGGTTATAGCAGGAGGGGCCACAATTTGTTTTCTAAGACAGTAAAATTACCTGGACCATGCCCTTAAAGGGCGCAATTTCGTATTCATAAGCCAAAGAGAAAATAGCTAACGCGTTCACGGGCTTTTGATACCCGCTCCAGCCACCTTTGTTGTCCTAGTTTTTTTTAGCAAAACGTGGTCCTTTTTCTAGAGTTTCCTTGTGCAGGGGCGATTTCTGAGCACAAAAAGCTGATCAGAAGAGGCTGATCAGCAAAAACTGATCAACTGCTTCTGATCAGCTTTCGTCTAAAGCCTTGAGCTGAAAGGATTTGAGGTAGGTGATCAGGCTGATCAGGGGGACTGATCAGCAGGAATGGCTCAAAATCATTGAAAATTCTCTATGTCTCCGGGAGACGAGGGTTAGCCCAATGATTGGGCTCTCTTCCACTCCTAGCAGCGACCCACTTAGACGGGCATAGCCCAATTATTGGGTCCTGTTCCACTCCTCGGTCGCTATCAATCCAGATTAAGCTGGCATTACTGTAGCAGTCACAAACGCGACCAACAATTGCTCCCTTAATCGAGCTGAACGCACTTAACCCATATTAGATAAGCGTTAGTCGGTGTTTCTGGGGAAAAGCGGTCGCCCTAACTAGATTGCTTAATCCGCTCCCTGAGACGCCGAGCGAGAGCAGTTGGACTGAACCCTGGTATAGACAGGGCAGCATCAATGAGCTCATCGATGGTAAGCGGATGGTACCGCCGGTATTCCTGAATGAGCTTTAAAGCCGTGGCGAGCGCAGCTTCCCGAGATTTAATCGGACTCACCATGCCATCGGTAAACAAACTTACTATCCCCTGTATTAACAAAGCTTCTACATCTACTCCCTGCCCAGCCACTGTAACCTCATAACGAGGAGGCGGAGGAGACGATACAGAATGAGGGGTCACTTCTTTATGGCGACATGCGATCACCGCCTGCCGGAGTTCTTCCCATCCCCCCTCCTTGGCATAACGAATGACCGTAGAAATGCTGCACTGAAATTTCTTAGAAATCTCATCTCTAAGAGCCGTTTTCTTGAGACCGAGATTGGCCAAATACGCCTGCCGCATGCGGCCAATGGTGAATTCATCTAACTTTGGCTTTTTAGCCATCCTGCCTCCTTTACTACTCAATCCCGAAGAAACGGATCAACGCAACTAATCAATGATCCTCTAAATTGGCTGATCTGCAAGGGGTTTACTACATAACATGACTGATCAGTGGAAGCTAGATTCATTCCCATGCCTGCACTTTGATGTATAGCCATACATCAACCAACCCAATTAGGAAAAGATTTGTACCAGCACAATTATTGTGCTGTCTCGCCATGAGTGGTTCATCACTGAATGCACTACCTGCAGTACAGCTAATAGAGCCGCCTGAGTCTCATCTAACCTTTGCTTAAATCCAGTTGCATCCAAACCCAAAAATGGTTGGTTTTCATCCTTGTGGTCACACAGAAGGAACTTCATAACCATGTAATGAGGGAGAGCACAATAATTGTGCGCGTCTGGGCAGCTCTACTTTTGTGCCAGAGGCGATCGCCGGTGATGGGCATGAAATGAGTAGTTCTGGTGGGGCACAGTCGCTCATGTTGCCGCTGCCAGATCCAACAACTGCACCAAAGGGAGAGATCAGGGGAACGCCTTCTCCCCCGCGCTATCCTCAGTCATGCGGAGTGGTAGCACGGGGGTATAGAGGCGGCAGGAAACCCCCAGATTAGCAGAGTGCCGCAGTGTTACGTCTTCACGCCAGTCACGTCGTTACACTGAAAACGTTTACAGCACGGTTACGACACACTGGTATTCCACCTCAGCCCCACTAAGGCGCGACGTTAGCGGGGTGGAGAGTGCGTCTCTGACGAACGATGGTGCGTCTACCCCGAACTAGGCAGGACAACGCTTAACTCAGCAGGCCAACTGCGAGACGCACTTCTGCTGTGCGCGGGAATCTGGGGGAGAGGGGAGTAGAAACGTTCACAGGTCGCTAGCTTCAGCCACTAAACATCACAAAATATCGTTGTACTGCTCAATCATCTGCAAAAGTTCCTGCTTAAAGCGTTCACGTACTTCTATGGGTGAGACGATTACGCACTCTGGGCCATAGCGCCGAACCTCTCGAATGAGCCAAAAGGGATTTATGACATTTCGAGTAACCTGTCGAATATCGCCAACAACTTCGTCATTAATGTCGTCATCCTTAGGCTCATAAGCTCGCACAAGCCAACCTTTGAAGTGCAATTGAACCTTGATCGCATCAAATCTACCCCGCCACTCGCTGCTGGCAGAAAAAACTCCCTGAATGCGATCTAGTCTGAGACAGCGATTATGCTTTAGTTCAGGTAAGTCATCGCTATCCTCGGTTTCATTGCACCAAATTTGCAAATAGTAACGTTTCTCATAAAAGATGACCTCGGCATAGCGAACCGTATATTCCAAGGCTTGCCCTTGAGAGTTCTGGTAGAAGAGACGGAAGGACTGCTTTTGGTTAATCAGCTTATCAACCTCTCCTCGCCAGCCCTCTAAGGGCTGGTTGAGCTGTCGAACAAGGTTTTGCCGTAAAGGGGCCTCCATTTCCCCTCGATCGAGTAAAAGTGTAAGTACACTTCTGGCTTCTTCGACATGGCCTGCATCAATAAGATCTCGAACAGCTTGGTGTAATGCCTTAACTTGTGCTGTGTTGAGCCTGAATGGTTGTCCCACCTCAAACTCTTGATGGGCGATGGCGACAACCAATCCTGAAGGACTCGGGTTATTACCCCAACGGACGTTGAGGCGTTCTGCGATCGCCTCCAGCTTTTCCTTTGTTCCAGGAGGAACTGACAGAGTTAAGGTTTCCTTTTTTCTAGGCATTTTCCAGAAAGAACCAAAAATACACTTGCAATTTTAAGGAAATTATGTGATACTTCCTTTTACAATTACATTATATCGCTTAAACATTAAGTCTACGCGTAGATAGTTGGCGATTGAGCCAAGGAGATAGTTATAACGCAGTTGGAAAAGCTGTCTGCGGTACTGGCAGATGGCCACTGGCATTCGACGGAAGAACTGGTGCAGGAGGTAGGGCACCGTTTCTCGGCGACCATGCATACGGCTGCTAAGAAGTACGGCTACCACTTCGAGAAGCGACGTGGAGACGATCGCCAGTACAAGTATCGGATGCTATCCGCCGTAAGCTCTGCCAGTTAAGGGCTTAAAGGGATTAAGAAGTTGTGGTGATTGGAGCCGATGGAGAGCGATCGCGGTTAGATTGTACCCGCTAACTTTAACGACTTAACGGGTGCAACATTTAATGAGTAATTGCACAGCTTAAATTGGTTCTCTTTGGAAAGACTACATTTGGACTCTTCTCAAAAGAAGAACCATAAAATTCTACCTGTCTATTTTTATGGCGTTTAGTGACGCTTTCATTAATCGTCTGTCTATCCAATCTCTATTAGTGGGAGGTAACCATGGTATTTAAGCGACATCGGCTCATGGCACAAGAGCCAGAAATCCTAGACGAAATCTACTTTCAGCAAGTTCGTCCCAAGCTATATGAGTTACACAGAACGCACAAACAGCATGGGTCACGCCAAGGAAGGACATTAGCCGAGCACCTGGATTCTGCCTGTCAGTTCGTTCTAACCGTTAGCAAAATTGCTCAGGTTCCTGACGAAAAACGCAGATGTATTCTTGCAGCAACCGCTGTTCACGATTTGAACAAGCTAGATCCAAAGCAACGGAACGTGAAAACTTTAGCCCGCGATCGCGCCTTCTTAGAAGAACAGCTTGAGCAGGCAGGGGTGAAAGGATTAGTCAATACTGATGAAGACCTGAAATTGGTGCGAAAGCTGATTGAGAGGCACTCTGGACATAACGTCAGTGATGGTACTCGGTTTCTTCCTGAAGATCCCAATATTGAAAAGTGGGCAGCAATGTTGGTTGGGGGAGATTTATTTGATTTAGGTATCGAAGAAGATAAACGTGTTCGTAAGGTTGAAAACGAGTTGACAGTGGCCTTTGGCCGTCCAAGTCATCTCTTCAAAATCACATTATCCCAAGATCGAGGGTATCTCACTTCACTATTACTCTCTGCCTGTGAGGAAGTTTTACATGGCAAGGGCTTACATACTTTAGCCATTAACCCTGATAGCCAAATTTATGAGGGAGAAACTTTTCCCCAGGAAGACTTAACCGTTGAAATTGCAAAACAGTGGCAGAGACGTATCAATCGTGTGTTTAGTGGAAATGTTGAGCAACTGGTCAACGCAACCAAAGATGGGATTAAGGTTGATCCTCAAGCCATTCAGCAAAATCCAGAAGCAGCACTAGAAAGGGTTGAGTTTGAGCTAACCAAAAAATTCAGTGGATACAAGGCAGATAAAGTCGCCAAAGATATAGCGAAATATGGAGCTGATGCGGGCAAGGATGCTGTTACTACCGCTCAAAGTCTTGGCTTACTTCCTGTCTCCAGTGATCAAGACTTTGCAATATCCGAAGGGCTAAAGGCTGCTTATCTCAGTTATCGGGAAGCCCAACTTAGTCCCAAGGATGCCTGGGATCGAATTGCATCCCATACAGGGCTTGCACCGGAACAGCGTAATGCTTTGGAGCCATTTAATGCTCAATATGGACGGAGTTTGTTTGCAGCGAAGGCAGTTTCTAATGGTATAGAAAGCATCCGCGCCATCCTGGAGGACTCTTTTCAACTACGCCAGGTTGAGAATACAGGCGAAGTTTCCAGGGATTTGGTAGCCGCTGTTAAACGGCTGCTTAATCTAACCAGGGATACGGATTGGGCAGGATTTGCAGAATTAACAGCTTATGCAGAAGCCAATCCACGGCAGCGTTGTTCTTTAGGTGCAATGACAACGGAGGTGGATGAATTAATTTCCAACAAGATGCCACCAGGGACAAAGGTTCAATCCTTTTCCAACCGTTTACCCGGAGGGATGAGTGCTGAACCCAAGCGACGGGGCGATATGCTCTCGTCTCTGGCATATCAATTAGTGACGGTGGGGGCCAACTTTCCAAAAGCCAGCAAGCAAGACCCACTATACCTACATTTTGCCCTGCCAAAAGGTTCTAGTCCTCACATGCAGGCAATGTGGCGAACATGGATGCGAGAAACAGCCGCTGCCAATACAGAAGGGGGCACCGTTACCTTTGATGAGCTACAGCTTTATCGAGATGGAAGCCTGACCTTCAAGGAAAACAAAGTTGTGGGCATGGCTTTACCGAAACGACCTGAATTTAGTTACTCAACCGTTATCATCCCAGTTGTTTGGGGAGACGCAAACAATTCTGTAGCCTTACTCAAGTCACTACGGCTAGCTTTAGAAATTTCCTTGGCTGACGATATCAGATTTCCATTCGTCCTCAGCGCAAATTTAGAAGTTGAACCCGATTGGGAAGTATTTGGAAAAGTTGACGGTATTCCCTCATCGCTTCAGCCGCTTTTAGGGAATGGAATTTATTACCAGCAAGGGCATTTATCCGAAGCAGAGGAACAATTTTCCATAACAGCAGAACAGGTTTTAGAGAGATTGCAGTACATTGGCAAGCTCACCATCAGTATTGCCAATCTTCAAAAGAAAGATGATTGCCTATATGACTTAACAAGGGCTGCACAGCGGCCACTCGACCTTTACCACGTCATACTTCGATGGATTTTACGAGAACAAGATGATCCAAATTTAGAAGCTATCTGGACTCGTATAAAGGAACCATTAACTCACTTGTTGGAGAGCCTGATGTCAGAAGAACACGATCGCGTTTCAAGTTATCTCAAGAAGGCAGCGTATCTGGCTGAAGTTGGCAAACTTCGGGGTAGCTCTTTCCGTCGCACCGCTCAGGCTGAGCCATTCTCGGAATTTATCAAAGCCGTGCGATCGCGTAAATCCCACATGGACTGGGATACCATCTTTGCTGCACTGGTGCAGGATTACCATACTCGCCTCGATCGCATTCGTGAGCATGGAGTTGGGGCAACGAAATATGAGCAAGTTAAGCAGTTCTATGATGTGCTGAAGCAACTATTTGCCGAAGTTTACCACTCTCGTCCTGAGCGGCTTTTAACCGATAGCAAGACATTGGAAGCAGCCTATCTCTTTTTCTTACAAGACGCTCGTAAGGAACTGAAAGCCCAAGCCGATGCTAGCAATTCCGCTTCTACAGAAGCCCAAGAATCTTAAATTGAAACAGGAGAAGTCATCATGTCGATTCAAAAGTTACAACCCTTCCTAGCTGAACAATACGAAAACTTCCCAAAGGGGCGGACGATTGGCATTGTGGTATTACGGACTACCCAATCTGAAACCATCTTCCGCACCGAGGGCACAGGTGAACCCATGTGTAGCGAGTATGTTCAAGCCGGACTGCTCCCTGAACATGATTTCTCAATTCCGCGTCTGGTGATGACCAAACGGAAGCAGGTTGCCCCTGAACGGCGTAAAGGTCGCGAGTTTCTTAGAGCACACAATCTACTTTATACAAGCACTGACAAGAAAAAAGATTTTGTATGCTCACTCAATACGAATCATCCATGTGGAAATTGTATAGATTGTTTCTTGTATGGATTTGCAGCCGGGAAAGGGGAAAATGTTGGTTCTCAAAAAAGCCGAGTATGGACGGAAGACGCTTTTAGTGTTTTGTCAGCAATTGAGCTGATTGGAGATCGCACGCTCAATGCTGTTTATGAAAATGGCACAATGCGTTTGCCGGGGGAATCAGAAGAGAAAACAGAGATATCGAAAGGCTTGAATACCAGCGAATATATTAAACCTGGCGTCCATTTCCTTGACATCCTTACTCTCAAAGATGTGACGGCTGATGAATTACGCTACGCCCTTGGAAATATCCTCTTGACCACCCGCTATGGTGCTGTCTCTAGCCGGGTTGGGCGCATGGAAAACCGAGTTCTCGGTATCTTCGGTGGCATAGCTGAACTTCCCAGTTCCCTAGAACTCGTTCAAGGGGTTTACGACAAACTGATAACAGACGGGAAATCGCTCGAACACCCTTTCAATACAGATGCCTTAGCTTCTGCGACCCAAACCGTTATCGCAAACTGGACAAGCAAACGAGGGATTTCTGTTCAACTCTCTATAGACGAACAAAATGATGTGATTGCCGATGTCGACCGCCACTGGTCCCCAGAGGAGCAGGGAACGTTTTTGAAGCGCCTAGATGAGTCCTACGCACCACTCCGAAAAGTGAAGAATGAGGGCAACAAGAAAGGGACAAAAGAGGAGTAACCTATGTCCCAATTAGATTTGCCTTTATCTTATTCCACAACTGACACGGGCTTTCAAAAGGCTCGACTGCTTGAACTATGGTGTGCGGAACCCATTTTCTTTGCATCACGGGAACTATCAGACACGTATTACACCGAAGGAACGATCGGCAACTATGCCCTAGCCTACGCCTTGGGTTGGGCACGATCGCCATACTATCTAACAGGGAATGATACTGGGCGACCTAAGTATTTAGAAGACCTTACTCCTTTAGCAAATCAAGGCTACATTCTCCCAGCTTGGCCTCTTGAGGGAAAACCATCATTTAGGTTTGAACGGTTTAATGCACTTTCAGATCCATATTGGTACCTCATGGCTCGGAACAGAGTCGCAACAGAGCGAGAAGATCTCCCCCTAGCTCGTCAATTAGCAGCTTCTGGAAAGATCCCTAACAGCTTGCGGGCAAGTAACTTCCCTCAAACCGGACGACTGCGCGTGATTGAACGGGGTAACAGGTTTCAGACACTTGTATTGGGCGATCGCCCCTTACCGGAATACATTCGGGTCGGAAAATTCATGAGCAAAGTTCGGGTTGATCTAGTTCAGACTTGGCCCGTCACCGAACTTGAAGAAGGAATTCATCAATGCAGTGCCTATCTGAACGTTGCCGATATTCCTTCCAACCTGGAAATGCTTTCATTTGACCTCATTTCCATGCCTCCCGCATCACTGCTGAAAAATCTTCAGTTTCGCGGAGTAGCTTGGCAAATCGGAGATTTTACCTTACCTGCCCACCTTAACTTTTGTGGGGGACAGCATGAGCCACCTCAAAATTGAATTAGAGCCGCGTAGCATTGCCAGTTGTCCAAATCCCAACGTTCCGGTCACTATCCAGAGAGCATTTCCTTATGGAATGCTGCAACACCAAGTCGAGGTTTACCAAGCAGCCGAAAACCATGACATTATCCTAGATCTCGCGCCTACAGGAAGCGGAAAAACCAGTGCGGGACTTAGCGTGATCACTCATAATCACAATCGCAACGCCATCTACATTGCCCCGACCAATGCATTGATTGAACAACAAGCAGAAGCAGCCAGAAAATTCGTGCATGATGCGGGGCTACCCCATATCGTGAAAGCAGCGTCTGCAAAGCATGTCAAAGAGTGGCCTGATGATCGTGTTGGTCGTCGGTCTGGAGAGAAGCTGTACAACGTTCTTCGGGAGCCTTCTACCATATTTCCTGAGTGTGCTGGAAGACCACTACTCTTGGTAACAAACCCCGATATTTTCTACTATGCAGCCTTCTTTCAGTATGCTCCCCTCGACCGCAGTAACATTGCCAGTGTTTTTTACAGCAATTTTGCCACCATCATCTTTGACGAGTTTCATCTTTATGGTGCCAAGCAACTCGTTGGATTACTGTTCTACCTGGCACTTTCAAAAGTCTTTGGCTACTTCCAGTACAACCGCAAAGTTGCACTTTTGACAGCAACCCCTGAGCCTGCCTGTGAAGCGGCCTTAGAAAGGCTCAAAGAAGCAGGTGTCAGAATCTATAGCATTGATGGTGAAAAAGAAACAGGCCAGATGCTCCCTTCTCAAACGGCAGTTAATTTAGAAATTCGGAAACAGTTAGACAAAGAATTTCTCATCAAAGAAATTGCCAATGAAGTGCTTCAAAGAATTGAGCAGAATCCTGACCAATTTGGTGCCGTCATTCTTGATTCTCTCGACCAAGTAAACCAGCTCAATGATTTGTTATGCAATGCAGGCATTAAACATTTACGTGGACGGATTACAGGTGCCATCAAATCACAAGATGAACGCCACGAAGCTGCCCAAAAACAGGTCATTCTTGCAACTAGTACAGTAGATGTTGGATTTAACTTTGACCGGGATAATGCCCCCGATCGGCAAAATCTAGACTGGCTAATTTTTTCAACGCGGGATCGGTTTTCGTTCTGGCAGCGAATTGGGCGGGTTGGGCGAGTTCTCGGCAAAAAACAGGCTGATATACCGTCAGAGGCGATCGCCTACTTACCAGAGAAAGCCTGGGAACAGGGCATTGAAAGATTAGACTGCTTCGGCGGACGAGAAGCATTGAGAACTGCTCTAGAAGAGCTGGGCTGCATGAAACGTCCCTTTTTAGAAATCTATTGGAAATCTGAAGCATTTTTAGAAATTGCACGGCCACTTCTGGAACTTGAAACCGCTCTGGAAGACCTTCCCGAATCATCCCTCATAGCTCAACTTTATGACACGCTAAAAGCTGTTCTTGGGGGGAAACGAGACTGGGAGTTTTATCGTAAGCGCATGAAGATCCTCAAAGGAGCAGAGAATCTTGCTAAAAAGACTCCTCAAGAGATCCAGAAAGATTGGAAGTTTATCAAAGGCGGCCAAAATTGTGTGATCAGCTTCCTAAGGGCCATTTGTCCTGAAGATTGGGAAGATTTTCAGGCTGGGCGGCTAACCATGGAAAACATTGGAGAATTAGTCAAAAAAGATTCTGTCCTCGCAAGTGAGATCCAACAATACGCTCTGATTCTCAAGGAGAGCTACGCTCCACTCTTTCGCTTCAGAGATAGTTTGTTTGATAGCTTAACGGTTGATGACCCAAAGTGTTTGCTTCTTGATGAGGTAGGTGAAACCACTCTCGATCCAATCCATCTTCTGCGGTTTTACGAATTTGAAAGCAGCGGCGATCGCATTGAAGTGCTGTCTAGGGCAAATACTCCCTACAACCTTTGCTTTTCTCTCACAATTGATGATTTGGAAGAGTTCAGAAATATCTACCTTTCCAAACTCTACGCCTTTGAGAATTGCAGCATTCAGAGAATGTATGGAGATGTGATTCGCCCAACTCCGCGACTTGTAGAAAAGAAGCTGATTCCAGGTGTCATTGTCTCTGAATCAGCCAAAAATTGTTGGGCGATCGTGCGCCTTAAAAAACAAGGCCTAGAATGCTACCCCATTAAAGTTTCAGACAGCTATACATCGAAAGACTACTTGTTCTTCCCTAGCCTGTCGGGAATTTTGGCGATCGCCTCCGCCGGACTTGCCTTGAAATGCCCCGATGAAGAAGAATTTTGGATGGTTTAATTATGCCTCACAGCCTCATTCTCAACCTGCAACCCCGATCACCCATTCCTCCTGGCTATCTTACAGGAAAGCACCTCCATGCCCTCTGCCTGACGCTGGTGAGTTCTGTAGACCAAGCGTTGGGCGATCGTCTTCACGAGCAGAAAACCGAGAAAGCCTTTACCCTCAGCCCCTTACAAGTGAGCAGCCGCTCCCCTAAGGGTCATCAATTGCAGTGGACTCATAGCCGCCCCATCCCTGCCGGAACCCCCTGTTGGTGGCGCATCTCCCTACTCGATGACACTCTGTTTGGACATCTAACTCCCCTTTGGCTCAATCTCAATCCCGCTCACCCCTGGCATTTGGGACCAGCCGACCTGCAAATCACCAGCGTCCTAGGCACCCCCCAATCACCGCAGCCATGGGCCAACTTCAGTTCTTACGCTCAGCTTTACGAACAGGCTTCCGATAGCGATCGCCAAATCAGCTTTGCCTTCTGCACCCCTGCAACGTTCCGCCAGGGTAAATACGATTCTGCCCTACCCACGCGAGAATGCGTTTTCGGTAGCCTATTGCACCGATGGAATCGTTACAGCGGCATCCCATTAGAAGGCGAATTAACCGAGTGTCTATTTCCCAGCTTCTTTGATATTCAGACCGAGCTAGTCACTCATCCTGACGGTAAGTGGGCCGGATGTGTCGGGATCACGAGCTATCGCATTTTGGGAGACATTTCTCCTGAAACTATCCGACAACTTAATACTCTGGCCGATTTTGCTCTCTACAGCGGTGTTGGCCGCAAGACTCCCATGGGCATGGGCATGGTTCGCCGTTTGAGCAAGTAGCGCCTCTGTAAACCTTTTCAGTTGCACGACCAGGAATAACCATGGAAGGAGTAGCCATTTTATTAATCATGGCCGCAGCTTTTGTGCTGTCTGCATTTGCTGAGAAGAAACCACCGCCACCACCGAAAACTACCGAGCAGGAACTGGGGAAGGCGATCGCCAAATACCTGGCCCACGGGGTCAACATCCGCCTGAGCGTGGGTGAGAAAAAGGAGTAAGGGCGTATGACTGAAAACGATTACAGTCCCATTGCTGCCCTCAATCAATATACCTACTGCCCTCACCGTTGTTGGCGCATGTACTGTTTGGGTGGATTCGTCGATAACCAATACACCATCGAAGGAACCAGCCTGCACGATCGCGTCCACACCACGGGTGAGGGGCAGCGGGAAGACACCTGGCTAATCCGCGCCGTTTGGCTTAAATCCGAACGTTACCGCTTGATTGGGAAATCGGATCTGATTGAGGAAACCGATGGTCGCTGGTTCCCTGTGGAATATAAGCGGGGACAACGAGGCGAGTTCGACAATGACGAGTTGCAGGTATGCGCCCAGGCCCTCTGCATTGAGGAGATGACGGGACAACCCGTAACTCTGGGCTACATCTACTACGCCCAATCCCACCAGCGCCAGCCTGTCGAGATTACCCCAGAGCTACGGCAGCAGGCGATCGCCACCATCACAGCCGTCACCTACATTCTGACCACAGGCGAAATGCCCCCAGCCGTTTACTCACCCCGATGTAAGGGCTGTAGCCTCTATAGCCAATGTTTACCCAAAGCCGCTGACAAAGTGGCCCGCTATCGAGAAGTGGATTGAGAAGGATAAACACCTATGGGAACTCTCTATATCACCCAGGACGACAGCTACATCGGCAAGACCGACGAGCGTTTAACGGTTCGTGCCAACAAACGAACCCTACTCGATGTCCCCCTCCTCAAACTGGATGGCATTGTGGTGCTGGGACGGGCAACGGTTTCTCCAGCAGTGGTGACCGAACTGCTGGAACGCAAAATTGCCCTCAGCTTTCTGACCCATACCGGACGCTACCTGGGACGCCTAGAGCCAGAGCTAACCAAGAACATTTTTGTGCGAGCTGCCCAGTGGAAAGCGATTGCCCCCTCCGAACCTGCCCTCCATGTGGTGCGCGGCTTCGTTAGAGGTAAGCTGAAAAACTACCGCAATGCCCTGATGCGTGCCCAACGAGAGGTTCCTGAGCTTTCCCTGCAATCTGCTGTGACTCAATTGGAGCAGGCGATCGCCCCCATCGACCGAACCCACACCATCGACTCCCTCCGGGGATTAGAAGGCAGTGGCAGTGCTGCCTACTTCGGCAGCTTCAACCACTTGATTCGAGCCGATAGCTTCCAGTTCCAGTCCCGTAACCGCCGCCCTCCAACCGATCCGGTGAATGCCCTGCTCAGCCTTGGCTACGCTCTACTGCGCCACGACGTACAAAGCGCCATCAACCTGGTAGGATTTGATCCCTATCTCGGCTATTTGCATACTGAACGGTACGGACGCCCCTCTTTGGCCCTGGATTTGATGGAGGAGTTTCGGCCTCTCGTCGTGGATGCAGTCGTATTAAGCAGCATCAATCGGCGGGCAATCGCTCCTCAAGATTTTGTCACAGAACCCTTCAGTGCTGCTGTCTCGTTAACCTTAGAGGGGTTACGCACGTTCCTTCGACTGTACGAGCAGAAGAAGCAATCCAAATTTAAGCATCCAGTTTTACAAACTCAATGCACCTATCAGGAAGCCTTTGAGATTCAAGCACGGCTCCTGGCTAAGTACCTCATGGCTGAAACCGACAAATACCCACCATTAGTGCTGAAGTAGCCCTATGTATGTTGTCATTAGCTATGACATTCCAGAAAATAAGCGACGTACCAAAATCCATAAGATCCTCAAATCCTATGGACAGTGGATGCAGTACAGCGTGTTTGAGTGCGAGTTGACGGAAACCCAGTACGCCAAGTTGCGATCCCGCTTGAGTAAGCTGATTAAACCGGATCAAGACAGCATTCGCTTTTATTCCCTCTGCCGCTGTTGTCAGGCGAAAGTGGAACGGATTGGAGGGGAATCGGTACGGGACGACAGTATCTTCTTTGCTTGATGCGCGGAGAGGTAGGTGTTTGGGAGAGAACTATGCTGACAAAAGCTGAAGTGCAGTATATCCGTACGTTCCAGTCCCCTCAACTTCAGACGACATCCGCGCATTGCTTGAAACCCCTGCCCTCTCTACGATCTCAAGATTCAGGTTCCATTAAATTGGAGCAGGGCCACACTCAGAAATGCTACGATCCACAAGATCCGCGCAGCCGCACCTTGAAAACTGCATATAGCAATCATTTCAGGTTCTCGCCGCGACACTCAACTGAAAACCCTTACAGGGATTGAAACAGAATAAGTCCGCTCGGCATAGGACGGGTGCAGCGGCGACACTCAACTGAAAACCCTTACAGGGATTGAAACCTACCTGAATGGACAGGGGATGCAGGGTACTTGGGCGACACTCAACTGAAAACCCTTACAGGGATTGAAACCTAACTATTTGTTCTAACTATTTTGACTGGCGGGGCGACACTCAACTGAAAACCCTTACAGGGATTGAAACGCCTTTTTCAATTTCACTAATCAATATGCGGCGGCGCGACACTCAACTGAAAACCCTTACAGGGATTGAAACGCTTTTGTCGGGGTGCCTGCGGTCAAGGGCTTGAAGCGACACTCAACTGAAAACCCTTACAGGGATTGAAACGGTTGGAGTTTTTAGGCATACTGTGACGTTGCCGCGCGACACTCAACTGAAAACCCTTACAGGGATTGAAACAAAGCGGAAATAGTCCAGGTCTTCACCCTGAATCTCGCGACACTCAACTGAAAACCCTTACAGGGATTGAAACGCAAAGGGGTCGATTAAGCATGAGTTTTCAGCCTCCGCGACACTCAACTGAAAACCCTTACAGGGATTGAAACCTACACCGTATGGTTTCCCAAGTCTGCTCTAGAGGGCGACACTCAACTGAAAACCCTTACAGGGATTGAAACAATGCGATCGAAAAACAAATAAAAACAGAGGACAGGCGACACTCAACTGAAAACCCTTACAGGGATTGAAACCGCTCGGATCATCAGTTCAGCAACAATCCTCTGAGGCGACACTCAACTGAAAACCCTTACAGGGATTGAAACGTAGCGAGTACCAACGCAACGACCACCCCGCATGAGCGACACTCAACTGAAAACCCTTACAGGGATTGAAACCGATGCCTATGGCAAGATAATCGCGTTTGGGGGTGCGACACTCAACTGAAAACCCTTACAGGGATTGAAACGCCGTTTTCATCCTCAATCCACAAGCCCATTTTCAGGCGACACTCAACTGAAAACCCTTACAGGGATTGAAACATCAGGATATAAATTTGAGTACCCCGATAATCAGGGGCGACACTCAACTGAAAACCCTTACAGGGATTGAAACTAGAAGATTCTGAACTGGGCCTAAGCTCTCTTCTAGCGACACTCAACTGAAAACCCTTACAGGGATTGAAACGATGCTGCCTTTGATGTGTTGCTATCTATTGGCCCGCGACACTCAACTGAAAACCCTTACAGGGATTGAAACCCATGTCCAGATCGCAGATCTTCACGCAATCTTGAGCGACACTCAACTGAAAACCCTTACAGGGATTGAAACATGTGCCGGGTCGTAGTAATCCCACACATCAAAAAGGCGACACTCAACTGAAAACCCTTACAGGGATTGAAACATCATTGATACTCGCCTCCGAATTTATTATTCTTGGGCGACACTCAACTGAAAACCCTTACAGGGATTGAAACCCAGAGGTGAGCATGAGTTTGTGCAGGGGCCACAGGGCGACACTCAACTGAAAACCCTTACAGGGATTGAAACACCGCTTACACCTATAAGTTTTTAGGAGGCGATCGGCGACACTCAACTGAAAACCCTTACAGGGATTGAAACACCACTGGGAGCCGGGGCCGGGGTTGCTGCGGTCCGGCGACACTCAACTGAAAACCCTTACAGGGATTGAAACTTCAATTGTGGAAGCTTTAGAATGCACAGGATTGGGCGACACTCAACTGAAAACCCTTACAGGGATTGAAACATCCAAAGCAACATCAATCCTAGAAAGCTTAAATTGCGACACTCAACTGAAAACCCTTACAGGGATTGAAACGCACCTTTGGCAGGAGCCAATACAGGGCCAGAAAAGCGACACTCAACTGAAAACCCTTACAGGGATTGAAACAAAGCTTCCTACAACTTGGGGGCACGATGACCTTTGGCGACACTCAACTGAAAACCCTTACAGGGATTGAAACTCAATCAGGTCGCCTCCGTTGTTCACCTCACCAATGGCGACACTCAACTGAAAACCCTTACAGGGATTGAAACCCCGTCACACTTGCCCGAAACCCTGAAGATGTGAGGCGACACTCAACTGAAAACCCTTACAGGGATTGAAACTACTACCTTAAATTCAGTGGGCTTGTACTTTACCCGCGACACTCAACTGAAAACCCTTACAGGGATTGAAACCACAGATAGCTTCTAACACAAACACTTATAACGGAACAGCGCGACACTCAACTGAAAACCCTTACAGGGATTGAAACTGGCGATCGCGTACCGCCTGGGTTATGAGCTCAGCGCGACACTCAACTGAAAACCCTTACAGGGATTGAAACAAGACAACGACGGTAAGCGGTACTTTTGGGAATCGCGACACTCAACTGAAAACCCTTACAGGGATTGAAACGATGGTGTTGAGTTTCCCCATGATTGCAGAATCCCCTAGTGCGACACTCAACTGAAAACCCTTACAGGGATTGAAACCCAAGCCTTCGACTAACCCACCTGTCAACCTTTCGGGCGACACTCAACTGAAAACCCTTACAGGGATTGAAACCGACATCAGAGCACGATTGAACCACTAGGAGTTTGCGACACTCAACTGAAAACCCTTACAGGGATTGAAACAGGGATAATGTTCTCAGGATCCTCAAATCGAATTGCGACACTCAACTGAAAACCCTTACAGGGATTGAAACTTGGCTACCGGATAGCAAAGGCGGCGGGCCTGGGGCGACACTCAACTGAAAACCCTTACAGGGATTGAAACGTACGATCGCAGGTTGCCCGTATTCAGGTCAGGTGGCGACACTCAACTGAAAACCCTTACAGGGATTGAAACAATTCGTTCCCATTCAGTAAACAGCCAGTCAACTGCGACACTCAACTGAAAACCCTTACAGGGATTGAAACAAACTGAAAAGACAGTTCAGGCTCGGGTGAAGTGGCGACACTCAACTGAAAACCCTTACAGGGATTGAAACCTTCTAGAATGGCCTGTACCATTCCATCGTTAAAGCGACACTCAACTGAAAACCCTTACAGGGATTGAAACCTTAAAAGTTCTGTGAAGAGTGCGATCGCCCCTGGCGACACTCAACTGAAAACCCTTACAGGGATTGAAACTTAGAATTCTGGGGCAGCTGGTTGCCAGCCTATGAGCGACACTCAACTGAAAACCCTTACAGGGATTGAAACGGAAGAGTGTGGCTGGTTTGAAGTAAACGATCCGAGCGACACTCAACTGAAAACCCTTACAGGGATTGAAACCTGCCAGAAATCAAGAATGCTCTAACTGGCTTCTCGCGACACTCAACTGAAAACCCTTACAGGGATTGAAACCTCCACCACCAATCCAATAAGCGATCGCCCCACCGCGACACTCAACTGAAAACCCTTACAGGGATTGAAACTTTTGCCGCATGTCCATCCGAGCTTTATGCTGCGGCGACACTCAACTGAAAACCCTTACAGGGATTGAAACAGCGGCCAGAAAAGTATCAATATCCTGGGCTAGAGCGACACTCAACTGAAAACCCTTACAGGGATTGAAACGTACACCAACGCTGATGATGACTAGGAAGATATCCGCGACACTCAACTGAAAACCCTTACAGGGATTGAAACGCGTAACCAAGTTTCCATCCTCTCCAGCCGTGAGTGCGACACTCAACTGAAAACCCTTACAGGGATTGAAACTAGTGATTCTTCTAGCCTCTACACTGTCCTACCTGGCGACACTCAACTGAAAACCCTTACAGGGATTGAAACGTTGGTGCTGGCGATCGCACTAGCAGCAGTAGCAGGCGACACTCAACTGAAAACCCTTACAGGGATTGAAACTTAAATTCAGAGAGCGATTGTAATGAACAAGCTTGAGCGACACTCAACTGAAAACCCTTACAGGAATTGAAACTAAAGTTGGCATTGGCTTCCTGGCCTCTCTCGTCCAGGCGACACTCAACTGAAAACCCTTACAGAGAGTGAAACGTAGTATGGCCTACATACGGCAATAAAGCCGATGTTGGCGACACTCAACCGAGAAACCCGATAGGGATTGAAACAGGAAGTTTGTGGCGATCGCCGCCCTCCAGTAAACCGTAAGAACAGCTAAGCAATGTCGTGACATGACGGAGGCCTGCCTAAACTGCCTTGAGTTGCGGGTTGAGTATGCAGTCGTCTTCGATAGCGACCTGAAGAGCGATACCTAACAAAAGGCGAAGCTGGGAGAACTGATGAGCACAGCTGAAATGGAACAAGCTATGACATCCTCAACAAAGTTCAAGATACGGTTGCTTAAGCCGAAATCGAGCTGATTCTGATGCTCAATGAGTTTAGTGTAGCGAAGCTACTGAAGCCGCAGGCGACCGCCACCCTCGAACTCCAAACAGCCGCAAGCTAATCCAAAAGACACCCGGCGATAGCGACTACACAGAGCCGTTATCGGGGCCGTTCTGCTACCCCCTAGAACCGGACGAGGCGATCGCATTTCAGTAGGGAAGATTTATTCACTCTTCGGTGGAAGTGCATCGTCTGGGTTAATGTCCCATAGCGTACACAGAGCGATCGCCGCTGTAGTGTAGCTCTCCAGGAATTTGTAGTCGCCAGTACGTTCCAACCATTCAGCCAACACTTGAACTGGCGTCTTATTAAGCAAGATTGCGCGGGTTCGAATGGTGTGAGCCAAACTCGCAACGTTATCCCGGTCACGCGCACGGGCCATCAAGTACTGTTCCATTGCTCGGGTTGTAGATGCCTCAAGAGTGAACTCTCCCGAAGCCGCATAGAACAGTTCGGT
The DNA here is from genome assembly GCF_039962325.1 of Leptolyngbya sp. PL-A3. Classification (NCBI taxonomy): domain Bacteria; kingdom Bacillati; phylum Cyanobacteriota; class Cyanophyceae; order Leptolyngbyales; family Leptolyngbyaceae; genus Leptolyngbya; species Leptolyngbya sp. PL-A3. The sequence goes on along the minus strand of NZ_JAMPLB010000092.1, from coordinate 2,818 downwards.
TTCCAATTGGAGGCGCAAACTCATCGTGCGCGTTCGCTTATCAAAACCCCGTGGACTCACCTGACCGCCTGCCATACCGACACCTTCATTTAAGCACTACACCCCAATCCTAGGATGTTTTTTATAATTTTGGCTTCCAATTGGAAGCCAATTGGAATATTGTGTTAATCTCAATTTCATACGAAGCTTCATACGAGATCACTACGAAGCTTCATACGAAATTCGCTACGAAGCCGCTACGAAGTTCATACGCAACCCTATGAAGGAGCCGCGAAACGGATATGAGACCCCACACCCTACGCACGATCGCAGATGAGATGGGGCGCGATAAGCGCACGGTTCAAAGTTGGTACCAGAAGGCCAAAGACGCACACGGAGAGTTGGGAGAAATTGTTGAAGGTGTGCGTCGGTTCTCTGATGCCGATCGCGCAATTCTGGTCACCTATGCCGGAGATAAGCCAGCACCGAGACAATCTGAGCCGCCAGCAGTTCGCCCCCAGGTAATGCCTGAGAATTTCTTTCAAACCAGCGAACTGGCTCCTGTTCAATCCCACGAAATTCAGCTACCTCAAGGGTTTGACCCAACAGCAATGGTCAAGTTTTTTGATGGTGTCGTAGGACAGGACACAGATACAGGCTCTTTGCTGGCGATCGCAGACATGGCCATTAATGCGGCCAAAACAGTTATGGATCAGAAAGTTGAGGCGCAGCGCGAGCGGCTCACGAAAGCTCAACAGGATGCTGCAAAGCTTGATGCAAAAATCGCTGAAGCCAAGACAGACCTTAAGGTTAAGGCTCTTGAGTCTCGCATCCTAGCAGACCAGCAGACTGCTGCCACTAAGACTGCTGAGGAGAAGTTTGCAGAGCTGATGTCTCTGGGAAAGCCGCCTGCGGAATCCTCGCCGCCTTCAGCCTGATCGCTCTGGTTGTGATGGCGATCGCTGGGGCGTCAGATTCTACTCCATCACAACCAGAGCCCGAACCTGTTCCTGTAACACCCTTTGTTCTTCCCCTAGAACCATCCACACCATGAGCAACGCCGCCCAAATTCTCTGTTTTTGCCCATCCACACTGTGGACTGTGGACTGGTGTGGATGCTGTGGACCTCCATGGATACGGCTGTGGCAGCGGTCCACACATGAATTTGTCCACGCTATCTATTCACACAAGGAAGCGATCGCCCCAGCCCTGAGAAAGCAAAGCGATCGCCCCTTATCCAACCCCATGCAACACATAGAGAGGACATCTAATGTTAAATCCAAGCGATGAAAAAACCCTCAGCCAACGGTTGACTCCTGTTGCCCTAGTAGGGCTTATCGGTGTCATTGGCTACCTGGAAGCACCTCGGCAATGGGCTAAATATCAACAACGTCAGGGCGAGATCTCCCGTGTTGCTGATTTACAACGCAGTAATGAACTGCTGGATCAGGAGCGGGCGATTGCCAATGACCGCTACGGGAAAGACTGTCTGCTGCTATCTGAGAATGGCTTCTTCGCTCAATTGGTGCCCAATTCCCAAGTAGTAAGCGGTATTAATGGGCAACCCTTGCAGCCTGGCTTAGTGGTGTGTGATGCCATTGGAGGAACGGCGATCGTCGGTGAGGAAGGGCGACTTACCAAGTTTGCGGGGAATGCCGCTCCTGAGGTGGTGAAGAAGGCGATCGAACGGGCCAGTCAGAACGGCGCAAATTTCCCCGAGGTTAGCAGCCCCAATGCAACCACTACGGAGGCAGAAGGTTAATGTCTAACACTCTCAAAAATCCTGGGTTGGGTAACAGTGGATCCTTCGGAATCCTAATGCTCGTGCTGGTTACGCGGATCGCAGTAATTGTTTTCTGTGCCTGGAATGCTTCGCTTTACTGGAAGATCCTCATGAGCTTCTTTGCTCCTGAAGGATGGTTTAAATTCCTGATCGGTTTTGTGGCACTGGTGCTGTGGGCTCTGCTGCAAGTGTTGGAAGCTCTACCCCTACTAGTGAAAGGGTCGTTGGGTGCCCTGGCCCTGCTCATCAAAGCCGCCGAGCGCTTCCGAGGGTTAGAGGTCAGTAAGTCAGATAACCCGCTTGTCGCCAGTTTGAAAAGTCAGTACAACGCTTATCCGCAACGGTGGATTGGTCGGATCATGCTGCTTTGCTATGGTGCATTTTGCACGGATTTAGCGATTTTGTTGCGCTACTTCAAACCATTTGTAGTGAGCTTCACAGGGCTCGCGATTAATTGGGGGGAATTGCTTTGGTTGGTAATCTGTCTTTCAACGGTTCAGGTGACGGTGTTCCTGTGGCTGCTGGCTGAGGGTGGAAAGGCCATCTTCAAGCCTGAGGTTCAACCCAGCACAAGTGGTAAGAGTTCCACTCCTAGCAAGCCAAAAGAGCCTACCAAGTCAGCAGCTCCCCCAAATACCCCTGAGCCCAACCAACAGAGCAAATCTACTGAATCCTCCGCATCGGAAGCCGATCAGAGCAACGGTAGCGGTCAGACTACTCAGAAACAATCTGAATCTAACTAGAAACCTTTTGCATGGGGCATTGTGGCGATCGCCCATGCCCCATTTCTTTCTTTAAACTCCATAGGAGAAACCCCATGAACTTCAGTGACATCAAAGCAATTCAGCAGATTGCAGACAGCAATATTGACCCCCGTAGCGCATTGGTGCAGCAGGCAGGCGATCGCGTTCTACAGGAGTATCACGGCTCCCTCATGTTCCCTCTAGTGGGTCATTTGACTCGAATATCGCCATTTTTTATAGGCGGCTGTCAAGATAGTAGGGAACCCTTGGGTGCCCTGCTATGACCCGTCGCCAAAAACATCCCCTGCGTGAT
>NZ_JAMPLB010000091.1:0-23033 GCF_039962325.1 Leptolyngbya sp. PL-A3 | reverse complement strand
AAAAAGAAAGTTCCAAAACCCGAACGGCAAAAAGACAAACCTCATGTCTCCACTGCTCGATTGCTGAGTGAATCGAAATCTAAAAAAGATAAAAAAGCACCTTGAAAGGGCTGGATGGAGGATCTCAAGCAAAGAGGGGCAATCTTTGAAGACCCTCCAAGCGATTAGTCTCTAACCCTTTATTAATCTCTATTGATACATCTTCGCCCCATCTCCTAGCACCCACCCCAGCGGGCATCCCACCCGCTCTTTTTTTCTAGGACGGCAAAGCTGACTGGACTATGCCCTCAAGGGCGCAATTTCGTAAGTGAAAGAGAAAATTGCCAACGGATTTACTGGCTTCTGATACCTTCTCCAGTTACCTTTGCTGCCCTAGTTTTTTTGACCCTTGAGTTAGTGAGGTGATATGAATACCACACCAAGCAAAAAGCAGAATGAGGTTGAACACCTGGGAGCGGTGCAAGCTTCTTCAAGGCGTAGCGACAGTACTACTGCACGTTGAGCAGGATGATTTTGGGCAAGAAATACCACTACTTGAACAAAGTAGGAGCAGACATCAGAGGGGGAGAATGTAGGACTGAGCTTACCTACCTTACCATTGACCCGTTTTTGCGACACAACCTCATTATCAGGTTCAAGCCAGCAATGCCCAAACGAGAATTGAGATTGAGGGGATGATTTAAGGTAATCTCAATGATTTCGTTGTTGTCGATGTCAGGATTCCGACCCATGGAGAAGGGGTAGTTGTTGTCATTGGCTACAAGAATCGTATCAGTGTCAAGCACCAGTACATTTTCAATCGTCGTAAATGGGAAATCGAAGGTGGTACGGCCATCACCATTGAGGTCATTAGGGTCGCGAAGGGTTAGTAAGTCAACAACTTCTTCCTTCTTAACAGAACCCTGACTATTGATCTGAGAGAAATCTATTTTGAAGATCTTCTTGAACTCAGCCGTTTCACCCTGGCCGCTATCCCGCTCAATAATCAGAAATTCATTCTCAGTAATCGGGGTAAAATCACCGATCGCATGATCCGCTGATTCCAATTGATAGAAGCCTGCAAGTCCGGTAAAGCTGCTGCTGGCAACATCAAACTCGTAGATCCGGAGGGAACCCCGAGGATCTCCCACAACGGAGCCTTCTAAGAGTGGGTAGAGGGTGCGGCGGTCGGGGCTAAAAGCCATGCCTTCAAAGCCACGGGAGGGATTGAGGTTGGCAATCGCCTCCCCTGCCAATACATCTGAATGATCGGGCGATCGCACCTTATCTGCTACTGCTTGGTCACGAACCTGATCTCCTGTACCGGGGAAATCAGTAAAGAACCCATCAACCCCCAAGGAAATGAGTTGGGAAATTTCCTGCTCAGGAGTTTGGGGAGTGCCGTCCGGATTCAAGGTCAGGAAGGTTTCTTCATTACGAAGGGTGTAGAGATGAACCTGCAAACCGGCGCTATGGGCATCGTCGATGAATGAGGTCACAACTCCGGTCAACTGCGTTGTAATCTGGGCAACACCATCCCCATTGCCGTCTACGGGTTGTTCCAACGACTCTCGCAGCAGGATGTTGTTTTTCCATGGGCCTACTCCCTCGGCATACTTGTCGCGGATGAGCTGCAAGACCTCGACAGTATCCAGGTCAGCATAGACCGTATTTTCAGAAAGGGGATTCTCGACAGTATCCAGAAAATCCTGACCATAGATCGTAGCTAAATCATTGCCCTGAGCAACGTTATAACGGATGTCGTAGGGGAAAGAGAAAGCATCTGCTGGATCAGCAGCTTCAGTAGTGTCACCATAGAGCTGTACCAGAGGAATGTCGCTCAAACCTTCTTCATCCAGGCGAGCCTGAATTTCGATCAGGTTTTGCACTTCAAACGACTGAATGAAAATGCGACTGGGGTCGGTAAAATTATTCTCAGTTAAGGTGTCGATCAGTAATTGGCTGGTATCGAGGTTGATGGGAGTACCATCAATAAATGTTCCTTCGTATGCCAAAAAGGTGGGATGTTTGGTTTCGGGATAGATACCAATTTTCCTTCCGGTTTCCGCTTCAACAGATTTAACCAGGTCAATAATTTCCGCTAACGTGGGGATTTCAAACTGCCCGTTATATTCCGTGTTATCGGGGCGAATACCTGGGATCCGCTCGATCGCTCGTAGCGTTTTCAACTCAGCCAGGGTGAAATCTTCCACAAACCAGCCAGTCAGCTCAACTCCATCAATGACTTTAGTAGTGCGGCGACCGGCAAATTCTGGGCGATCGGCCACATCGGTTGTGCTCGAAATCTCATTTTCATGGCGCGCTACTAACACCCCGTCTTTGGTAACGACCAAGTCGGGTTCAATAAAGTCAGCTCCAAGTTCAATGGCTAATCTGTAAGCCTCCAGGGTATGCTCCGGGCGACTACCGCTGGCTCCCCGATGCCCAATTACAAGTGGATCTTGGCCATTCAGCGTATTGAGTTCTGCCAGATTGGGAGTTGCGATCGGAGCTTCCAGGAGTTTGCCAGTGGCATCGAAGTGCAGGATGTAGGGGCCAAACTCGTCGCCAATCCAGATATCCCCGTTGCTATCAATGGCAAAGGATTCAACGTCAAAATCAGAGCCAGTGAGAAGGCGATCGCTCGTCCCTTCATTCTGAATATCAAACGGGATCAGGTTGTCGGGATCGCTCAGTTGTACAAAGCCTTGAACTTTGACAGAGCGATCGCCCTCCTCGGACCCCGCGAAGTTGGGGTCTACCTGATAGATGCGCAACAGGTAGTCGCTGCTGTTTGTCCTCGAACCAAATCCATTATCTGAAAGGAACCAGAAGGTAGACCCATCTCCTCCTAGGGCAAACTGAACTCCGCTGAAACCCTGAATGGGGGGCCCTTCAAAAGGGCCTGTGCGACCGTTCCCTTCAATCCCTTTGCCTGTTGGCGGGCCTTCTGCAAAGGTATCTGCGTCAAGAGAGGCAAACCCTTCCAAGGTTGCAGACCCTGACAAAAATGAGAATTGCTCTCCCCCGCACCAAGTTCTCGTATAACTATCAACCATTGCAAAGGTATCTGCGTCAAGAGAGGCAAACCCTTCCAGGGTTGCAGACCTCGACAAAAATGAGAATTGCTCTCCCCCGCACCAGGTTCTCGTATAACTATCAACCATGTCGCCATTCGTTACCAGGGAGTTAATGTTATAGCCATTCACTTCACTCATTTGGATGAGTTGGCTCATGTCGAAGTCTATCATGACGGCTAAAATCTCCCTAAATGCTCAACATTGCATAAAGCGAACAAAAACGAGGCATTCATCGCTAGACGAATTACCGAATTAGGGCTATTTTTAAGTTTTCAAGGCATGAAGGAATGGAGTGATATTGCAGTTCACAAGTGTTGTTGAACACTTGAAAAGAAATGGATGACAATAGTTACCCAATTACAATTAATTGCCCTTAGAAGAAGCTCTCACTCCTAGCTTAAGAGAGGATTAATTCGACTTTAATGAGGTGCTGAATTAGAGTTAAGTTGATGCTTATTCTTCTAAAATCCTCCAGAGATGAGATATCGCTTTGGAAAAAGAGAAATATGAGAAGCGCTTGGCGCACAAGCACTTCTCATATTTGAGTCCTTCAATCGGAGTTGATATTAGATAAGCACATTTGAGCCAACAACGAGGCTGGCGGGAGCCACGTTATTGAGCGTGACGAGGGTTCTAAAGTTGGCACCGCCTGTCAGCCCATTCTGATCAACCTGTACGAGATTAGTAGAACCTGAGCGGGTAAATCTCAAATAACCATTGGCAATGGGATTGGAGCCACCATAGCCGAGCTTGTCAAACAATGCACTCAGATCCAGTTTGTCCTGAGTTGTGCTGAAGTCGTTAATGCGATCGCCCCGCTCATTTAGAGCATTATAGGCAAAGGTATCATTACCGCTGCCCCCAATCAATGTATCAACGCCCCGTCCACCTATCAGCACATCATTACCGCTACCGCTATTGAGAACGTTGCCGTCGATGTTTCCTGTTAATCGGTTATCGAATGCGTTACCTGTACCATTGATGTTGGCATTTCCCGTTAGGGTAAGGTTTTCCACATGAGCTGCAAGGGCTACGGTAACGGAGGAAAGTACCAGATCACTGCCCTCGTTGGCATTTTCGAGGGTGCGATCGCCCGCCGTATTAATGACATAGGTGTCATTTCCCATACCTCCAACCATCGTATCGTTGTTACCTAGACCGTTGAGGAAGTCGTTACCCGCCAAACCTGTCAGTTGATTCCGTCCATTATTCCCGCTTAATACATTGGCCAAGTTATTACCGGTGCCATCGATCGCCCTATTACCCGTTAAGGTGAGGTTCTCAACGTTATCAGCAAGTACCCAGCTAATGGAGGAACGGACCAGATCGATGCCTTCATCTAGGGCTTCAACCACTTCATCCCCTGCACCCACGATGTAAGTGTCATTGCCCCGACCGCCCACTAATCGGTCTGCCCCCGAGCCCCCCTTGAGGGTGTCATTACCTGCCAGAGCCAGAATTGTATCCGCACGGTTGGTACCAACTAGGTTGTCATTCCCATTGGTGCCGATAATCTGGTTGCTCGCCTGCGTGACGGTGAGGGTAACCGTAGCCGTCGAAGTCAAATTACCCCTGTCACGAACCGTGTAGGTAAAGCTATCAGTACCTGTAAAACCAGAATTGGGAGTGTAGGTAAAGGTATTGTCAGCGTTCTGCACCAAAACACCGTTAGTGGCGTTGGTGAAAGAAGCGATCGCCAGCGTATCGCCAGCGTCCGGGTCAGTGTCGTTGGCAAGAACAGAGATGACGACCGATTGTGAACCAGTGGTGCTAGCAGTGTCATTGACGGCCACCGGAGCATCATTAAAGGCTGACTCGATGGAATCCTCACGGAAGTTGAGGTTCTGGATGCGATCGTCGAAGTCGCGACCTGTATCCACTTCGTTATAAGGTGTGGTGCGGAAGTTGTCGAACAGGTACTCTGCCAGAGCATCCTGCTCGCTACCGTTGTTGGCAAAGGTGGCATCTCCAGTTCGCACCCCAGCCTGTACCAGGGAAACCACGTTAGCTCGGGCAATCACCGCTGGATCACCTACTGCACCCAGGGCAGGATTAGTGTTGAGGTTGGGGAACGGATAACCATCACCACCACTGGCGTAGCTACCGTCTGCATTGAATCGGGGTACCAGCAGGAAGTCGAGGGTTACAACTCGGAACAATTGGTTGAGATCGCCGACCACCTCACTGTCGCGCACCAGTTCAGCAATCAGGTTGTCATTTTCATCGAAGATCGCTGCGTTCTGAATCCGGTTACCTGCTGCGAAGTCAGGGTCATAGGAGAACTTAACTCCTGCAATTTGTGGGAATGACCCGGCTCCTACCGCACTGACACCATGCTCCAGTAATGCCACCAACTCCGTCTTGGTTAGAGTAATGAGGCTCAAACCATTGTTGAAGGACAACGCCGTTTGAATGTCATTCTGGCTAATGCCACCTTCCGGCTTAATAACGTTCCCCTGACTATCAACCACAGCTTCATTGGGAAGCCTTACGGCAGCACTGCCCCCTGCTGGCACAATGGTTTGACCAATGGAGGAGCGGATACCACCACCGTTCTTAATCGAAACAAGCACAGTGGAGTCAATAGCCTGAGCTTCTGCCAGGTTGGCATCAGCGGTCAGATTCCCCAGGTTCGTTTCCTGGGTACGAACCCCGTCTGGATCGATTGGGTTGCTAGTGCCAGAACGGTTGCCGTTGAGGAATACGTTGGAGATTCCGAAGACATTCGATTCCGTTGATAGAATCTGGGCTTCGATCGCATCCACAATCTGTTGAATTTCTGGGTCAACTAGACCACCTGCATTCAGGTCTGCTACCCCCTGTGCATCGGTAGCGTAAGCACCGGAAACATCCGGGTCATAGCTGGTGGGGATAATGTTGCCATTAGCATCAAATTCCAGCACCAGTCGACCGACATACTTGTAGTTGCCGTCCGTGTTGACCACCGCCGTTTGGGTGCCACCAGCGTTGGTAATAAATTGAGGGTATTGCCCCTGGTTACTATCGCCTGTCCGAATCCGATCATTGCTATCGAAGAGGCGGGTGTTTGATCCTCCGGCAACGATGATGTCAACATGGCGTAGACGCTCTGCCAGAGCCAGTTCAATATCAATCCGCTGCATATGGGCCAGCAGGATGATTTTGTCGAGGGTTGGGTCAGCGGCTCGCAGGGCATCCACTTCAAGCTGAATTTCAGCCGCCAGGGCATCGAGTTGTTCGGGAGTGGGGGTCGCCGCGAAGGGACTGGGGGAAATCCCCACCGTACCAGAACTGGAAATACTGGCAAGGGTTGGCGTTGTCGCGCCGACTACACCAATGTTCTCACCGTTCACGTTGATCACCACGGAAGAACTCACCGTTCCTGCCTGAGGAGCCTGCCCACCCGCAACTTCCAGGGGTGCTAAATCAGCGTTGGGAGCAAAATTGAGGTTAGTGGAAAGGTACGGGAAAGCAGTTCCTGCGAAGTCTGCACCGAGAATGGTGCCGGGAGCCGCACCACTGATCAGACGAGCCAAGGTTTGGGCACCAAAGTCGAACTCGTGGTTCCCCAGTGCACTTGCCTGAACTCCCAGTTCATTCTGGATTTGAATATCCCCAATTCCCGCCGAACCAAATGCCCCTGCCGAGGCACCAAAGAACAGACCGGGAATGTACATGTCGCCAGAGGACAGGGTCAGGGTATTGTCAGCCAACCCGTCACCGCCCAAGTCTTGCGATCGCAGAGCGTTGAGTACTGCCGAGAGGCGAGGAGCATCCTGAATCGCCCGAGAGCCGCCTTCCTGGTCGGAGAAGTGTAACAACTCCAGCACAAAGGGCTGTTCGACAACGGGGTTCGCAATCTGACCCGGTGAGCCAATCTCATTGGCATTTCCTGTGGCGACGAAGGCTCCATTCACACCGACCGCACTGAACTGCGCGATGGTTGTGTTGTTCAACCCGGCGGCATTGTCGAAGGTAGGGAAGGATGGCCCTGCGGGAGAAGCCCCGAAGGTCACACTGGTTTGGAGCGCACCCCCTGCATTGAACAGGTTGACGGCATCACCGCCCGTGCCAAGCCCGACTCCAGATCCGGTATAGGTGCCAATTTGCAGGTTAGTTGATTCGTTTGTGCCAAACCACAGCGTCTTAAAGTTATCGATCACCGTAGCGGGTGCAGCGCTCTCCAGGAAGATGACGGATTCTCCAGGGGCAATGCTTGTGATGCCATTTAAGGCAACCGATGTCGCAAAGGCATTGGAGCTATCGTCCATCCGCCAGCCCGTGATGTCCACAGAGCTGGTGCCCGTGTTTGTCACCTCAAACCAATCCGCACCGATGGAGCTGTTGCCGCTGGCCCAAGGTGCCACCTCAGAGATCACCAGAGAGACGGGCGCTTCAACAATGTCTGTAACCGTCAGGGTAAAGGGAACCGTGGCATCCAGATCATTACCAATTGCCGGGTCATTGACGTTGACGTTGATGCTGTAGCTGGTCTTGGCTTCAAAATCCAGCACCGTACCCGCTCTGAGGAACAACTCTGTACCTGAAATCGCAAAGAAACTGGCATCTAGCCCACTCAACGTCAGGGTATTGGTGCCTAAGGCATCGTCACTGATGACGATGTTGCCGACTTTAACAGGAGTTGCGGTGCTGGTGCTTTCTGACAGCGTTGTGGTGGGAGTGGCCAGACTAATCCCGTTGGGGGCTTGATTGGTGTAGGTGTAGGAGGCTGGGGCGTAAACCCAAAGCTGGGGATTGTTGATATCCCCGCCGCCTTCCTCGCTGGTGATATACAGCAGGGCGTTGCGATCCATCGTCACGCCCTCAAATCCCTGATCCACAATGGTTAATGGATTTCCTGGATCGGAGGTAATGGTTAGTGAACTGGAAATATTACCAGCGCGATCGACGTTAACAATCCGGCCTGATTCCTGGCTCAACACCAACAGGTTGTTGTAGGTTGCCGTTCCATTCAAAGCGGGCAGGTTCGATAGGGCGTAAACATCTGCTAAATCCACCAGGTTAAGCGACGCAGGATCGAACAAATCCGTCGAGTTAGTTGTGGTAGGCGAACCGTTGGTGGCAGTACCCGCCGCAAAGTCGATGCCCGTCTGGAAAATACCCTGGGTTTGGTTCTCCTTAACGGCGATGAATCCGTTAGTTAGCGGGTCATAGGAGATTCCTTCAAGCCCAATGTTGCCAACGGTGGTGCCAAGCTTGACGGTTTGCACATCAGCTCGGCTCAGGGTTGTGCCTGGGGTGTAAGTGAACAGACTGGCCTGGCGATCGCGCTCCTCCACCAACACAAACCGACCCTCACCCACGTAGGTCAAGCCTTCCGTGTCATAGAATTCGATACCCTGAGGACTACTACCAGCCGCTAGCGTCATCGTGTCGATCAACTGCCCAGTCTTCGAAATTTGAACAATTGATCGGCCACCATCACCGATCACAAACAGGGTGTCTGTATCCCAGTTGTAGGTGACGGCTGAGACTTCCTGGGCCAGCAGGTTATTGGCAGAAGCGGCGGTGCGTGTGGGTTCAGGCAGGTTATAGCGACCAATCCGCACATAGTTGGACAGATCCACAGTCGGTGCCGGGTTACTGTCGGAGAGATTGAACCGCGCCACGACGGGATCGTGGTCACTCACCTGATCAGCAAACTCAGAGTTGATGTGAACCACATCAAAGCCATCCAGGTTGGTTAGCAAGTTGTCGCTAACCAGAATGTGATCCAACACCTGGGCGTTGCCCTGGAAGTTGTAGGTGTAACGCTCATTGGCGGGTAGAGTTTCCACCAGGGTATTGAGGCCGCCATTTTCTAAAATGGAGAGCGGGTTAGAGAACTCAAAATCATTCAGATCCCCGGCAACAATCACATTGGCCGTCGGGTTAGCCGCCAGAAGCGTCTGAACATAATCCCGAACGATGGTGGCCTGTTGATTGCGCTGATTTTCGCTGGTCAGAGTCGGGGGTTGATTGGGCCCAAACAGCGGTTGGTCTCCCCCTTTAGAGTTGAAGTGATTGCCAATCACCGTGACTTGCTGCCCATTGAAGGTAAACGTGCCCACCAGGGGTTTACGGCTGCTGGCAAAATCATCTCCGGCAAAGGAATCTGACTCTGTGGGGTTCGGATCAGTTAACCGTTGCAGCGAGCCTTCCACAAAACCCACGCGGCTGGGGTTGAACAGGAACCCGACGCGAATGTTGCCACCCGGCTCACCCCCATCCTGGTCATCCACCGGGTTGAGTTGACGGAATTCGTAGGTGGGGCCTCCAGCAGCGGCGACCGCATCAATCAAGGTCTGAAGCGTTACGTTCGCGTCTACAACGCCGTCATTAATTGCACCGTTGTTGTCCTGAATTTCCTCCAAGCTGATGATGTCAGGCGATCGCAGGTTATTCACAATAGCGGCGGCTACTGCCGCAAATTGCGCCGCACCATCACCGGGGTCCAGGTTTTCAACGTTGAAGGTAGCGACGGTCAATTGATTCGCGCTGCTGGTCAGGTTCGTGGCTTCCTTTTGCAGCGTGGATGGCTGCAAAACAGCCGGAGCATTAGAAACCAGAACTTCGTAGTTGTTGAAGTCGTAGCTCACAACCCCGGTAATCTGGCCAAGTTGCGCACCAACGTTCATCGTCGGCAGTGTGACCGTTCCGTTAATTAGGTCGTCAATCTGAATCCGCTCTGGATTGAAGTCGCTGGAGCTGATCAAGCTACCGCCCCGGCTAGCGCGGCTGGTAGCATTTTCACCATTATCGGCCAGTACCCAAATTTCCTCAGAGCTACCAAAGTTTGCCGTGGGAGAGGTCGCGATCGCGTTGTTCACCTGAATCCGCATTCCTTCAACGCTTTCGTAGAAGTCAATGCCCTCATTTGCTGGGTCAAAATCCCCACCAGTTTCCACGTTGCCGCCACTAATAATAAAGTCGTTGCTGATCGTCTGAGTGGGAATCGTCCGTCCACCATTACCCAAAACCACAGCCGATGGTAGTGCATTACCACTTGACAAAACCGTAATGCTGGGGCCGGTAATCTGCGTAATCGTGAGGTTATTGGCGTTATTTCCAGGACGGAATTCTGCAATCGTCCCGTTGACCAGGACAGAATCTCCCACCGCAACGGTAGGCGCAGCATTGGTAAACACAAAGATGCCTTCAGAGGTTTGATCATCTGCGTCAGAATTCGGATCTTGGAAATAAAAGCCATTCGTTGCAACAGCTGTAACGATACCCGCAACGTTGCTAACAGTTTGCCCTACTAAGGGTGAAATGTGAGCTGCACCCTGGATATCTCGAATCCGAATGGCTCCGGGGGTGCCATCATTGTCGGCGATCGCCACACTGGCGCTGTTCGTTGCCCCCAAATCATAATCGGCGGTATCAATCAGGGTCAGGGTAATCGTTTCGTTGCTCTCGATCTCCGCATCATCAATGGGTGTGATGGATACATCAACAAAAGACTGCCCAGCAGGGAGCGTGGCTGTACCTGTCAGGCTGGGCGAATAGTCCTCAGTTCTCGCCGTTCCACCAACAGAATAGTTAACCGTCAGCGAATTAGTTGTATCGCCCGTGCGGCTAATGCGGAAGGTGCCGGAGTTTGTACTTGCTTCAGCAGCAGTACTATCGGGAGCGGCGATTGTGACAACTGGCGTTGTCGGTTCAGATATAACTTCGGTTGTGATTGAAAAATTATCGATTGCCAGCCCATCATCCGCTCCACTGGCGTTGAAATCTTGCCAGCGGAACCAGAAGGTTGATCCGACGGGGATATTTAGCCCTGTAATCGTGGCAGTTACGAGGGTGCTGTTAGCATTTTCATCCAACGCCCCTACAGTTCCAGTGGTGACAAGAGAACTGAAGTCCAGACTATCGACATCTACCCAGGTTCCGCTAGCCAGAGAAGCGGCATCCACGCTGTATTGGAAGTCTAGGCGATCGCTTCGTCCAGTTGCCCCTAAGCGCCACTGCTCCCCGGTAAAGGTAATGGTCAGGGAGCTAATAAGGCTGTCGGTGTTATTGGTAAAACTGGTACCAAAGGAGGGATTCAAGCTACCAGACTGTAAACTCCCTAAAGCTCTTTCGCTACTTCCCGGCGCACCAAAGCTGTAGGTATCACCTGTGTTTAAGCTACCCGTCCCAGCGTTATAGCTGCCATTGGCATTCGTTCCACTTTCCAATAAAACCCAATCCTGGGGGAGCAGGTTGCTGGCCCCGGAAGAGGTCAGTGTATCAAAATTCTGTGAATAGGAACCCGTAAAGTTAATTGCCATGAGAGCGGTTGGAAGGTAGATGTTTGCAGGACAAAGTAGGGCTTAGAGAATCCTCAAGAGGCTCTATAAGCGCGTAGACTCGGAAAAAATGCACGAAACTCTTGCAGTGAGATGCGCCCACCACTCGGCAAAAACAATGGAAAGGTGAAGTTAAATCAGCACAAATCTACTCCTTGGGCGTAAGAGATCGCATAAATCCTCAATTCACCAAAGGTTTCAAGGGGAAAGATTCCACGGCCCCATCAGGAGCCGTAGAGTGAGAGCACAAGGAAGCAGACCCAAAGCCTAGCATTGGGGCAAACCTGTTGCGGATTGAGTAAAGCTGGTTAGGGTTCTACAAGGAAAAGCAACGGGAGCAAGGAATGACTTTCTTCGGCCTCCGTACTTCTTCTTGAAAACGTAAGAACTCTGTAGTTAAAGATACGGAGTTCTTGCCATCCCTATAAAACTATGGATTCCAGGCTACTTGGGTGAAGCTTAGATAAAGTGCAATGAAGATTTGATGAATTGTGAATGGATGTGTGTTTTAGAATACATCTTATGTGGTATTCCCAGAAAGGATAATCTTCATCGGCAATCGCATACATTTTTTCAAGAAAAGGGTTAAAGCTTAGCGATTGCCCTTCTGCTGCTCATGCCCTTCTCTATCCCTTCCATCACTGCATCGTACTCAACGGCGTTGCATAGTAGAGAATGATGTACGTCGAGGTAGTCCCTATGAACTGTCCTCATTGTGCCAGCGACAGGGTTGTCAAGAATGGGTTTCGCAATAGTAAGCAAAGCTACCTGTGTCGAGATTGTCGTCGCCAGTTCCGAGACAATTCTCAGCAGGGCTACACTCAAGAGGTCAAAACCCTGTGCGTTACCATGTCACTCAAAGGCATGGGCTTTCGAGCGATCGAGCGGGTGACCGGCATCAACCATAACAGTGTTATCAACTGGGTGCGCCAAGCAACAGCAGCCGTTCCTGAGGAGAATTACGAAGTTCCTGAAATGGCCCAACTAGATGAGTTAGAAACTTTTGTGGGTCAAAAAAACCAAAATCTGGTTGTGGACAGTCGTTAACACAAAACGTCTTGGTATTCTCAAGTTTGTCGTGGGGGATCACTCGTTAGAGACCTTCAAACCGTTGTGGCAGATTGTGATGGGTTAGGCTTGTTTTCTGTACATTACGGATAGTTAACCGGTGTACCCTTGTTTGATTGAGGAGGGAGACCATTTGGTCAGTAAAACAGCCATGACACGGGTCGAAGGAGAGAACTACCGACTACGGCACTACTTGGCCTGATTACATCGTAAGACGTTGTGTTACTCCAAATCGGTCGAGATGTTAGCCTTCTCAGTCCAGTTACTTATTTACTATCTCAAGCATCATCGGATTCCATCATTCACTTAAATCATTCTCTACATGCAACGCCGAAAATTTAACAGGATAGTCTTTGGTAGGAAATGCTGTCACTTAAATGAATTAGGAGTAGATATCACAGGGCAGGGAGGAGAGTTTAGTCCTGTTTACCTTACCATTAGCTGCTTTTTGCGACACAACTACCCATACTTCTTTAAGGCATAGCCAAATAGCTGTTTGGCCTGATTCAAACAAACTAACCCCTTAACCAACCCTTAACCAGTTTTCTCCATAAGCATGATATCCGTGATAACGAGCCGGGCATTCTAGAGCGGTATACCAGCTTCCACTCTAGAGTGCCCGTATGGGCTTAAAGCAGGATTCTTATAATGAAACGTCGCCACTTTTTATGGTATTCGGCTCTGGTTTTCACTGGCTGTACAGCAGCTACTACTACCTCCAAACAATCGCCTTCTCAGCCACTCCCCACAAAATTACGGTTCGCTGTAACCGATGTTAAAGGGCTTGAAAAGCTGCAGGCAGAGTATGAATCACTTCGTGTTGCTCTAGCAATGGCTTTAGAAACCGAAGTTGAGTTTTTCCCTGTTGAAAACTATACGACAGCGGCAATTGGATTGAAACAAGGTACCGTTGAGTTAGCTCTGGCTGGCCCTTCAGAGTACGTGGTTATTACATCTCGGACGAATGCTGTTCCCGTTGTGGGCATTACTCGCCCCAACTATCGTTCTATCATAGCAACTTCAGCAAGTAGCCTAATAAAAACGGTCGTAGATTTAAAGGGTAAGACGATCGCCATGTCTGACATTGGTTCTACCAGCGGCCATCTAGGCCCTACCAAACTCTTAATAGATGCAGGAATAGACCCACAAACTGACATCCAGGTTCAGATGCTGGGGGATGAGGGCAGCGTTGAAGCTCTGAAGCAGGGTAAGGTAGACGCTTGGGGTGGCTCTGCCGTTGATTATAAGGACTTTCTAGAGAGTACGACCAATACCTTTCCTGTTCTCATTGAAGGCTCACCTTTACCCAACGATATATTTATCGCTAGCAGTAGTTTAGATGCAGCGGTGATTCATGTCATGCGGGAGCGAATGCTGGTAAACCAGCAACAGTTGGTTGAGGCAATCGCCCAGCACCATACTAAGTACAAGGGTTCGCAATTAACCCTCGCCAAAGATGAGGATTACGATTTGGTTCGAGATGTTTATCTGGCAGTTGGGCAGGGTGATTTTGTTCAATAAACTATCTGCTTTTAAGCTTGGTCAATGGATTCCTAAGAAATACCATCACTTGGTGATGCGTTTGGGAATTGCTCAAAAAATTGGCTATAGCTTTGCGCTTACACTGGGAATTTCCATCGTCGGTACGTCAATTGGGTTGGTTACTGGAGAAGTTTATCAACAACACGCTCTGAAACGGCTGATGCTAGCAGATACCGAGCAGCGATTACTCAATGACCTGGAAAAGAGTGTTTTAGAAGTTCGCTCGCACCCCCAACGCCTCAGTGCGGTACTGGGGGATTCAGTTTGGTTCGAGTACGAGACCGTTAAATTTCAGAATGATGTGCATCACACTTCGGATTTAGCTATCTCGTTGGCAACGTTTGCTGAACAAAACCAGACAATAATGGCTAACCGTACAGACCTTAAAAAACTTGCAGAAGAATACAAAACCGTTACTGGTTTATATCAACAGTTCATTCTAGAACTATGGCAAAATATTGATCCCGCTAGTGTCTCCCGACAAAACATTCGACCGACACGGCAGCGGCTCCTAGATCTAGCTCATACAGCTTCATCGGCACGGATTGGAATTCAATTTGAATTGCTAGCCGAACAGCTACAACAAAGTATTAAGGTTGCAGATCAACAATACGAACAAGCAAAAGTAGAATTTGCCCAGGCTCAGGCACTACGGCTACAAATTATTCTCCTGAGTATCTTGCTTTCAACGGCGATCGCAACACTCTTAGCAAGCCTTACCAGCCGCGCCATTGCCCGCCCATTGCAGGGGGTCACTCAAGTTGCACAGCAAGTCACCCAAGATTCTAATTTTGATCTGCAAGCTCCGGTTACGACCCAAGATGAAGTTGGTATATTAACGAACTCGTTAAATCTGTTAATTCAACGAGTTAAGCGCTTATTACAAGAAAAGGCAGAACGGGCGATCGAGTTAGAACAAGCGAAAGAAACTGCTGAAGTGGCAAGCCAGGCAAAGAGCGAATTTCTCGCAAATATGAACCATGAGCTTCGGACTCCCCTCAACGGAATTCTTGGCTATGCCCAAATCCTCCAGCGCGACCCTACTATCACTGATAAACAGCTTAAGGGCATTAACATCATTCACCAGTGCGGCTCCCACCTACTCACCCTAATCAACGATGTCCTAGATTTAGCTAAAATCGAAGCTCGCAAAGTAGAACTATATCCCCAGGATTTTCACTTTTCTAATTTCCTTCTATCTACAGCCGAAATTTGCCGTATCAAAGCGCAGCAAAAGGGAATTAATTTTATCTTTGAAGCGTCAGAGGAGCTGCCCATTGCCATCCATGCTGATGCCAAACGACTGCGGCAAGTTCTGTTAAATTTACTCAGCAATGCTCTAAAGTTTACGGAAACGGGTAGCGTATTATTCAACGTCAAGGTTGTGGACACATCTCCATCTTTATCCCTGACTCGTATTCGCTTCTGGGTTGAAGACACTGGAATTGGTGTGCCATCTGAGCAATTGAAAAAGATTTTCCTGCCCTTTGAGCAGTCAGGAAATCAGGAACAAAAACAGGAAGGAACTGGCTTAGGATTAGCCATTAGTCAACAAATTGTGCACCTGATGGAAGGTGAAATTCAGGTTGAGAGCACATTGGGAAAGGGAAGTACCTTCTGGTTTGAACTCGACCTACCCAAGGCTCAAGAGTGGCTTGAACCGGAAAACCCAACCCTCGCCCCCAGGGTGGTTGGATATGAGGGCAATCGCCGTACAGTTCTGGTGATAGATGACCATCAGGAGAACCGATCCGTTCTGGTAAATATGCTCGAACCCTTAGGCTTCCAAGTTATCGAGGCGACTAATGGGCAAGATGGGATCTATCAAGCCCTGAATCACCATCCCAATCTCATTATCACCGACATTCTTATGCCGGATATAGACGGGTTGGAAATGACGCGACAGTTACGACGGATGCCCGAGTTTGCGAGTCTGCCGATTATTGCATCTCCAGCTAGCCTATCCCATGTCGAACAGCAGGAGAGCTTGGATGCAGGATGCAGCAGCTTTTTTCCAAAGCCCATCGCGTTTGAGGGGCTTCTACAAGAACTGCAAATCCATTTAGGGATGCAGTGGATTTACGAAGCAGGCTTGAGTGAAAAGACACCCAAACCCATGGCCGATGCTACAAAGATGATCATTCCCTCTGCAGAGGAACTGGTTACCGTGCATAGAGCGGCGCAAGCAGGTTTGGTTCGTAATATTCAGCAAGCGGCCAACGAGTTGAAACAGCTCGACCCTCACTATGCAGCTTTTGCCAATCAACTATTAAAGTTAGCCCAGGAGTTTGAAATCGAAGCCATTCTACAACTGATTGAACAACATGTTTAGAAAGCCCTATGGATATGACAACGCTACCATCCAGTACTATTCTCGTCGTAGATGATAACCCAACAAACATTCAAGTTCTCTTTGATGTATTGAATGAATCGGGCTATGAAGTTGCTGTAGCTAAAAGCGGAGAAAGCGCTTTAAGTCGTCTCCAAAGCCATTTACCAGATTTGATTTTGTTAGATGTGATGATGCCTGGCATTGATGGTTTTGAAGCCTGCCGTCGCATCAAAGAGGATGAGCAAACCCGAGATATTCCTGTCATATTTATGACGGCTCTTTCCGATGCGGTAGATAAAGTTAAAGGGCTTTCCTTAGGGGCTGTAGATTACATTACCAAACCGATTCAGCATGAAGAAGTCCTGGCTCGAATTCGCGTGCATTTGCAACTGCGGAATTTGAATAAGACGCTGGAACAAAAAGTTGCAGAACGTACATCAGAATTGAACCAGGCTCTCCAAGATCTTCAACAAAGCCAGGTGCGACTGATTCAGAATGAAAAGATGTCTTTGTTAGGGCAGTTGGTGGCTGGGGTTGCCCATGAAATTAATAATCCCGTCAACTTTATCTACGGCAATATCCAACCCGCAGAAGAGTATACCTGTAGCTTGATGGATTTAGTGGAACTTTTCTGTGAGGAGTATCCCAGCCTGACACCAAAGATTCAAGAGCGCATGGAGGAAATCGATTTTGAATTTCTGAAAGGAGATCTGCCTCAACTATTGCAATCTATGAAAGTAGGTGCAGATCGGATTCGCCAAATTATTCTTTCACTGCGAAGCTTTTCTCGGTTGGACGAAGCCGATATGAAAGAGGTGGATCTTCATGAATGCATCGATAGCACGTTGATGATTCTTCAGCACCGTCTCAAAGCAAAATTAGACCGTGCTGGTATTGAAATTGTTAAAGAATATGGTGATTTGCCACCCGTTCAATGTTACCCCAGCCAACTAAATCAAGTATTTATGAATCTCCTATGCAATTCTATTGATGCGCTGGAGGACACCATTGCCCAAAACGCTTCAAAAAATATTTCTTCTTTAATTCGCATTCAGACAGGACGGCTAGGGGGCGATCGCATTTTCGTCAAAGTTGCTGACAATGGCCCTGGCATTCCAGAGGACGTACGCTCTCAAGTATTTGATGCATTTTTCACGACCAAATCACTTGGTAAAGGTACCGGGTTAGGACTGTCCATTAGCCATCAAATTATTGTGGAAAAGCATCGGGGACAGTTAACCTGCCATTCAACACCAGGCCATGGTGCAGAGTTTGTCATCGAAATCCCTCGGTAGCAGGGGTGCTGTCATAGAATGCAATTAGGCTGAAATCTATATAGAAAATGGGATTGCAAGTAGTTTTTCTTTACCAATATTTTTTGGTGTATCCCCAATCAATCTCGGCTGATTAACGTAGTTGCGATGTTTCAAACTCCGGATTTGCTCTAATTTTACCTGATGATAACAACTCTTCAATAAGGCCATGAAGGGGCAAAAAAATGAGCATTTTGCCTATTGCTCAAACAGGTAACCGAGAGGCTCAAGAACCTACTGCTACAGAAATCGCCGGTGGTGTTCTAGACGTGTGGATGGGGACTAAATGGCTCGGCCAAACTCATAACGGTTGATGAATAACCCAATGACCGTATCGTGTAATCGTTCAGACTTGGAAAAACAAATCGTTTTGCGTGCTAATCGTTTGATTCGAGTCCGTAGGTTGAGATGCTTGCGCTCAATCTTCTGAGTATGGTGTTTACCAACCTCATGGCTATCTTCGTCAAGGATTCTGGCATACGCGCCCCAACCGCCAGTGTAAAAACGGTAAATACCAAAGGGGGCTAACAGTGCCATCAACTCTTTCAAGGCAACGTCAACGTGAGGAGCCAAGACGTAAGCTAATATTTCACCCGTTTGGTGATTGATCGCATGCCACAACCATCGTTCCTGTTTTTTGTTACCAACAAAGCTCCACATCTCGTCCATTTCGGCCTCTCCTGCTTGTTGCACAACAACTTCGAGGTTTTCATGTTGAGCTAATCGGTCCAGTACGGCTTCGTTAACAGGCACCAGTTGGAGGAATTTTTTAATTCCTCAATCACAGTTGTGGGACTAATGCCCAGTACTCTGGCTGTGTCACGAATGCCACTGCCGTTAACGGCCATATCAGCAATCTGCTGTTTCACCTCCCCTAGATACCCTCGGTAGGAATAGTGCCGAATAAAGGTACTGCGTAAGCAGTTTGGGTGGCGACACTTGTAGCGTTGTTTACCGGCGGCTGATTGTCCATATTTGACCACATTAGAGTTACCACACGTAGGGCAGAGAACTGCTTCTAAAGCCATAAGAGAGGAACTGGTAGATTGAGAAATATTTTGCCTCAGATCCACACGTCTAGAACACCACCCCTTCTTACATTGCCGGGTTAATATGTAAATCCAAAAACAAGATGACTGCCGAACTCGCCCTTCAAGGCATGACTCAACCCATCGGTGTCTCCACCCACAGAATTGGCAGTGGCCCCGTTCCCGATCAATTGAAGGGTTGTCTGACGACAATTACTTCTTGCCTTCGCGTCAATTATACGTAGAAGCGATCGGAGCCTGTGGCAAAGATTTGAGCATTTGTTCTAGTTGTCGTTTTGCCCAAAAGTAATTGTCGTCAGACAGAAGGGTATTATGCCCACGGTAGAGCAGTTAGAAATCGTATTAGAAACTACGACATCTGAATTAGAAGAGCAAGAGCAAGTTGCCGCAGAAAGTAACAAGCAGATCTGAATGGAGCATCCGGGCGGCTGCTCGAATCGTGATTGATAGAAAGCTGAAAGATTCTGGCATTGCTGAGGGAGGTATGAATAGAACGTGAAATCACGGTTTCACGTTCTATTCATACCTCCTTCAGCAATGCCTGTACCCAAACGCTAACTCTGCTACCAGAACGATTACCAGAACTATTTCTCTGGAAAGCCTGAATTTTTCTGTAACGACAGTTCCTCAAAATCCCTTTACCGTAGATTTGTGGTTTAGGGAAGCGAGATTCAGACGCAACGTGAAAGCCTTTGAGCAATAGATAGAGGGTGATTACCCCTACAACGCATTCATCTAATAAGTCATTCGCAATCTTCCACAACACTCAGCACTATTGGGTGAACTTTTGCTGAATTTGCTTTTAGTTTGACCATCGAACTGCAAAGCAAACTCAATGCGGCACATCGACAATTGACACCTGTAAAGAAAATGATCATGAAAAGCCAAATTGACCTGAACTACAATCCGCTATTGCTCACTTTAAACACACTGTCAACTCCTGGTAGCGACAACCTTCAAGGTACCAGTGGAAATGACACACTTCATGGAGACGATGGAAACGACACCATTGATGGAAAAGCAGGTAACGATAATTTGGATGGTGGTGCAGGCAATGACACTATCTTGGGCGGTGATGGAAACGACACGATTTATGGTGGAAGCGGGACTAATCGGCTCAGAGGTGGCAAGAATGACGATGTTTATTACATTAGCTCCGATGACGGAGGGTCTACTATTATTGAACTGGCTGGGGAAGGTCTCGATACAGTCTACTCCGGGATCAGCTATACCCTTCCTGAGCATGTGGAGAATTTGACCATAACCGATAACGCGGTGAGCGGTTATGGAAATAGCCTCGGTAACAACATTACAGGTAACTCCCTGAGCAATGGACTGTCTGGCCAGGCGGGAAATGACAGCCTGGATGGGAAGCAAGGAGCAGACACCATGTACGGTGGGCAGGGCAATGATTCCTTCTTCATTGACACCTTAAGCGATGTGGTTGTTGAGTATCTGGGAGAAGGGACAGACACCATCATTTCCTCTATTGATGGTGATGTGAGTTTAGCATCCACCCCTTACGTCGAAAACCTCACCCTGGGTTCTTCAGTCCCGTCCCTACAAAAGGCGACTGGAAATAGCCTGGATAACATCATCGTCGGTAACAACAACAATAACCACCTTCTAGGTGGCAATGGAAATGACACATTTTATGGATTAGGCGGCAATGATACCCTAAACGGTGAAGGTGGCGCTGACTTAATGTACGGGGGCACAGGAAACGACACGTACATCGTGAATAATATGGGCGATCAGGTAAACGAGACAGGCGGTGGTGGTACAGATGAGGTGCAATCGTCCATTAACTACACCTTGGGGGATGGCATTGAGCGGCTCTATCTCACAGCATTGGGCAACCTTGATGGCCGAGGGAATAGCCTGAATAACTACATCGCTGGGTACAGCGATAACAACGACCTCTACGGCGGGGAAGGGAACGATACGGTTTTAGGGTTTGGCGGTAATGATATCCTGTCTGGTGAGGCAGGCAGCGACAGTATGAATGGTGGTCAAGGCAATGACTCGTATTTTGTAGACAATGTGGGCGATCGCGCTGAGGAAGGGAGCCTGGTAAATGACCTGATTGGTGGTGTAGATACCGTGTATGCCTCCGTTAGCTATAACTTGGGGGAAGGCATCGAGAACCTGGCTCTAACGGGAACCGCTAACAATAATGGGGCAGGTAACACCAAAGACAATCGGATGCAAGGAAACAGTGGCGGCAACCTGCTAAATGGACGTGAAGGCCAGGATTCGCTCTTTGGGTATGGGGGTGATGATCTGCTGTATGGCGATAGTGGCAACGATACCCTGAGCGGTGGCTCTGGTCATGACATTCTGATTGGACGTGAAGGGAATGACGAACTGATGGGGGGAACGGGGCAAGATTTCTTCGACTTCTCCAGCACCCAGCATGGAGTCGATCGCATTACCGATTTCGATGTCACCGTGGATAAGATTCGAGTATCCCGCTACGGCTTCGGTCTCAGCTTTAGCACTGGTACCCTGCCAGCTTCCGCCTTGTCCATTAATGGCACAGGCCAGAGCGCCAACACCCGATTCCTCTACTACCAGGCGAACGGCCAGTTGTTCTTCGATGCTAACGGTTCCGCTTCCGGGGGGATGGCCCAAATTGCAACCCTCAGCCCAGGGGTGGCACTTACTGCGACCCATTTTATAGTGATTTAATTAACTTCTTCCTCAGCAACGTGAGTTTGGGTTAAGGATGTTTCAGCCAATCCCAAACTTACGTTCAGTAGATCACAAATAGGCTCCAAAACTGGAGAGGAGGGGCGCGATGCGCCCCTCCTCTCCAGTTTTGGAGTCTTCGGTCGTATGATACACGCTCAAAATGCTCATTTGCTCCCTAGTCGAGTATGGAAGGATATCGATTGAATTGCCGTAACCAGTAGATGAAGGCAATCGCAAAACTCAAATCTCCTAACCCTACTGATGCTGCCAGAAATGATAAATCTCCCGCAAGCCAGAACACAAAAAAGAGAATAGCGATCGCTACTTTACATGCCGCTGCAACAGCAATAAATAATCTCTCGGGCTTCTGCATGAATGCCATCCAGGCATAGGCAATACCAAAAATAAGAATCCAGGATGATAGCGTTCCTAAATAAAGTGGATGCGCTTCTGGCATACTCAGAGGATTACTTTGGGTAACGAGGGGAAATATAAAGGCGAGAGAGCCCATAACATTCATGAACGCGGCAGCATACAAGCAGTAGCGAAACCATTTCACCATGGTATCCTCTCTCAACTTACTCTAAAAAGGGCCATTGAAGCATAGCTATAACAAGGACAATTAGTCTGAAACCCTGGTAGGCTAAAACCTTTAGGACAGCCTATTTATACCAGGAAAATGCAGAAATCCTCAAATTTGCTGCCGCGACTCAATGAATTTGTATTGCTTCAGCCCTCAGTTTAAGCCTAACTGTTCCTGGTTACAGCAACCCTTCAGCCACCCCTATTAGGCTAGATTTTTCCATCTGCTTCAACTACCTGGATGATTTGAAAGGCTTTTAAGAGAACCTAGTCCTTATTTAACAAGACTTTCAGTTTTTCATATAAAAGTTAGCGTAATTTTAGCGAGACAGAGATAAATAGTGCCTCTTTCTATAAATTTCCAATTCATTTAAGGTATGGAGCAAAATCATCAATTTTAAGTGTTGTTCAGTAATCAAATATCAATCACGGTGGCTGCTTAAGAATAAGATTTGTGCATCTATCCCGCGAGAAGTTTTACTTTAAAGGCTCTCAAAGTTCTGTTATCTCTATCTAAATGCCATGAAACCCACAAGAATTTTCCACTAAAGCCATGAGAGGAGATACTTGCAGCGGTGCGCCTTTCGGTCGGGGCTCACCTATAGCGCTGATTATCTTTGCCTCTGATTAAGCTTAGAAAAAACGTTTGAGTTTTCTTTGCTACTGTCTGTAGTTGGTTGAGGGAGAGCGATCACATGGTGTGTGGTTGTACCGAGATCGCTCATGTTGTTCTTATTTACCCTAAGAACTTTTCTATGATTCCCACGTTTGCTGTGCTGCTGTCAGTCAAGTCAATTTAACGATGCTGTAGTTAAACGTTGAAAGGAAGCAACCATTCTAGGGTACTGTTCCCCTGAACAGATGGATAACTTTAAGCTGCCGCTTAAAGAAAGTTGAGTATGAAAAATTTCCTAAAAAACTAGTGGTGTGTCAAGGTTGAAATGAGGGGTAAAGCCGTTTGAGTTCAATCCGCGCATCATCGGTCGTAAATTGCCAATCGATGGTTCGCAGTTGGGTATTTCTACGCTCCTCCCAAGCCAGGATTTCTCGTTGTAAAGCTTCTTCATCGGCAATGCGGCGATCTAAACATTGCCGAGCTAGAACACTGAGTTCGGTTTCGGCCA
>NZ_JAMPLB010000090.1:0-23540 GCF_039962325.1 Leptolyngbya sp. PL-A3 | reverse complement strand
CAATGTTTTTCGGATTAGAGTAATCTGGTTCATGAGGGTTTCGTGGATGAATGTGGTAATTCTC
Source organism: Leptolyngbya sp. PL-A3 (assembly GCF_039962325.1). NCBI lineage: Bacteria > Bacillati > Cyanobacteriota > Cyanophyceae > Leptolyngbyales > Leptolyngbyaceae > Leptolyngbya > Leptolyngbya sp. PL-A3. Next base: position 23,476 of record NZ_JAMPLB010000090.1, on the reverse strand, counting down.
ATGAAACCCTCTCCTACTCAATCTTTGCAAGCTTTTGTCCGGTACTTAGGCTCCATTGATACATTTGCCTCTGCCAACAGAATGGCATCACCACAGCGCCAGGACAAGAAGTTCCGCATCTCTTCTAGATAGGCATAGGGATCGGCTCCCTTTGCCTCATCCTCAACACCTTTTAACTCAATTAAAAATGGAGCTGCATCAATCCGAAAGCCTGATACTCCTAATTGCAACCAGAAACCCATGACCTTACTAATTTCTTCTCGTACAGCTGGGCTGGTGATATTCAGATCTGCCTGGTGTTCATAGAAGCGATGGAAATAGTATTCACCTGCTTGCTCGTTATACGTCCAGGTTGTTTCCTGGATACCCGGAAAAATAACTCCTTCCGCTGCATCATCTGGCTTTTCTTTTGACCAGACGTAGAAATCACGATATTTAGACTGTTTATCGCTACAGGCAGATTGGAACCAGGGATGCTCAATTGAGGTGTGGTTGACGACCAGATCAATAATGACCCGAATACCGCGTTCGCTCGCCAAACGGGTAAATTCTACAAAATCACCCAGCGTTCCAAGACGTGGGTCAACGTTGTAGAAGTCCATTACATCATAACCATTGTCACGATTAGGGGTGGGATAAAAAGGCATGAGCCAAATGCAGGTAATGCCTAAACCTGAAATGTAGTTCAATCGTTGTCTCAAGCCTTCAAAATCCCCAATTCCATCGCCATTGCCATCCATGTAGGTCTCCACATCCAGGCAGTAGATAATTGCGTTCTTATACCAAAGATCCAGCATGAGGAAGACCTAACTAAAAAAGGAATAAAATAGGCAGGCTTTTCCCATTGAAAGCCATGAATAGAAATACCAGAAAATACCAATCAATTTCATCTCTCTAAAGATTGTTGCCATATCATAATGTGACGAAAATGAAATTGGCAGGAAACAACAACTAAACTTGTTTATACCCTCTCAACTTGCAGCTTCACATTCATTCGGCATTCGTTTAGTTGTGATTGTTGGACAGTCTATTTCTGATTCATCAATAGGTTGTTTCCCATGGGTAATTTAGAACGGGTTTCACGTTTTACCTCCGACCTGGCCACTCGTGGTTTGCTCTACGCGATCGCCCAAGATAGGATTCATTCACCCATTCCTCTTGATCCAAAAGAGAATTGGGCATTCTGGGCACAACCCCAACCCTCTCTAATGAAATGGTTCGCAAGGGCTTACCCACCTTCACCCATTCGTAAAGCTTTTCTCGACTCCATGCTTGAGCAAGACCATGCGAGTGGCATTGAATCACATTATGATGTCTCAAATGATTTTTATGCCCTGTTTTTGGATAACCAGTATCGCTTCTACAGTGCTGCTGACTTTCTCCATGAGCAAGACACATTAGAAGATGCACAGCATAATAAAGCGATGTATTTGCGATCGCTACTTCGTTTACAGGGTAATGAAAAGATTTTAGATTTAGGGTGTGGCTGGGGCGCAATGTTAAAACTATTGCGAGATCAAGGACACAGCGGTGAACTAACCGGCTTTACACTCTCTAAAGAACAACTGGCTTATGTTCAAGAACTGGGATTCAATGTATCCTTGACAAACTTTATTACAACTCCCTTTGAGCATAAACCTTTTGATCGCATTCTATCCATTGGAGCATTAGAACATGTTCGCCCAGATGAGGTTGAGATTATCCATCAGAAAATTTATGCTGCATTAGCACCAGGAGGATTAGCTGTTCATCAGTTCTTTTCACTGGAATATGAACCTTACCCAGCTTCAATGGTCATGATTCAGTTATTTTTTCCGGGCTCTCTTCTGGTGATGCATCCTGTGCACATTGAGGCCGCAAAGCAAGCGGGCTTCCATATTACCCATGATTCAATTCATGACTACAAACCCACGCTACGAGCTTGGTATGACCGATTAGTTGCCCATCGAGAGCAAGCATTAAACCTGGTTGGCCTGGAAACTTACAATCGCTACATGACATTTTTCCCCATCTCCTGGCTATTCTTCGAACAGAATGAAGCAAAGTTACATCGAGTTGTGATGGAAAAATCGGTAGCCTGAACACCCAAGTCCATCTTGCAGCAGCCCCCTTAATAATTTGACGAGAAGCGTTAGGAATTAAGGATGTCGCTGCACTAATAGCCTTAGTAGATCGCCAATATGCTTCAAAACCCAGAGGGAATTCCCTCTGGGTTTTGAAGCATATTGGATTGTACTTTGCACGTCACAATGCTCGTTTGTGATCTACTGAGCCTACCAACTGCCCGATGCACCGCCACCGGATGAAGAACCACCGCCACCCGATGAAGAACCACCACTGGATGAGGAGTTATCAGTCAGACGAGGGATAGAGCGATAGTATGTCCGATCGTAAGAGCAGTGGCGACAATGCTCGTCGATGCGGCTTTCCCCCTGACAGCTGCGGGTAGGCTGGCGGGTAGTTGTGGTTCGCACCTCCAGAGCTTTAGTGGCACAACTGGGGCACCGACTGTATTCGGAGAAGAAATTGGAATAGGGAAGAATCTGGTGATAGCTGCAGCTGGGGCACTGCCAGGCGTCATAGTCTACGGAGCTAAGAGATTCTTCTTTTCGTTGACTCTCATTCAGAAATTGATCATCCGCCTGTTCGTCGAGCCGCACCATTTGAGTTTTGCAACTGGGGCACTGCCGCTTACGATGCCGTCGCCAACTGGCAAATACGGGTACTCCCACAATCAGGCCTGTTAATCCGACGCCGATGGCAATAGTCCCCTCAGAAGCCCCCTCATCAGTAGCTTGAAGTGGGTCTCCACCACCAGGATTTTCCACAGCGGGTAGGGCTGAAGCGGAGGGGTTAAATCTGCTCACAATGGCATTGACCCCAGCCACCGTTCCCTGGCTAATACGCCCTTCTCGGAATTGGGGTACGATGTAGTCGCTGATAATCGCTTGAGCAACTGCGTCGTAATTTGAAGAGTAGCCGCTACCTAGCTCAATGCGCAACTTGCGATCGGCCGCAGCCACCAGTAGCAAAATGCCATCATCACGGTTGCGATCGCCAATTCCCCAGGTATTGAACAGATTAGTCGCGAAGGATTCGATGGTGCGATCGCCCGTCTGATAATCCTGCACAGAATTAACGGTGAGCACTACCACCTGAATTCCGGTCTGCTGCTTGAATTGTTGCAACGTATTGCGAATCGTGGTAGCGTCACTTGCTGTTACCACATGTCCATAATCGTTAAGCTGAGGGTCTAGAAACGGTGGATACCCTGTCTGCGCCTGTGCTTTTGCCCCATAGGGAAGAAGCAGAAAAATTACAGTCGCAAGAGAGATTAACCAGTACCGATAACGACGCAGCCAGTCCATGAGATCAGGACGAAACAGCGAAGCAGCAGCTTGCATGTTGGAGTCTCCAGCAGAGCGTATAGTTCTTGCCATCAAGCTCATCCGTTAGATGAGGTCCACGGTGTTATCGACGGCGATACCTTGATATCAGCTAGAATACCCAGCCAAAGGACTAAATCCTCTTATCTAGCATTTTCACTGTAGCTTCACCAGGTTTAGCTAAAATTCCTGCAATATACCGTTTGCTATTTTGTTAAGACAAAAGGAGTGGGGCGGCACGTTGTGCCGCCCCACTCCTTTTGGCCTGACGCTATGTTGGGTGAGATGTTTTGCATCCTACCCAACATATTCAAATTTGATTTACCAGGGTTCTACCGGAACGGGGTCATCTTCGGGCGTAATAACCACTTCATCCAAGATGACGGTTGGGTAGTAAACAACATCCCATTGGTAGCCGTAGCGATCGCCAAACTCTGCAATATGAGCCGCATTGGTAAACATCGTCTGATTGGCATCATTGCGAGGAATAACACCCGGATTTCCCGTTTCATTCATACGGCAATTTGCGGCAACGGCGTTCCAATCCTGATTTAAGCAGGCAGCCCGAAGACGAGGCCATGAACTGGGGAATCCTGCACCCATAGCCCATGCCATGCTCAAAACCCCAAGTTGGGCATCCGCAGGCCAATAATCGAAGTCCAGAAATGTGCGCTTCAGGTAGGCTTCATTTGCCAGAAGCTTGTCGTTAACAAGAGAGCGAATCGCATCATCGCTCAGGCGCAGGCGAGTCAGCTTTCGAAACGCATTGGCTCCTTTCCTGGCCAAATCGGTTCTGGATTTTACCAGTTGCCATTCTGCGATGATCTCGTCCTGGGTTGCATAACTGCCCGGTTGCTCATCATATTCAAACGGCAGGTTCAATGCGGCTGACATTGGATCAATTAAATTGCCAACCCCGATGGTGACTAGAGATTTGATGTCGAGATACATCCAATGCAAGACACCTTCTAGCGGAGCATTGAAGTCGTAGAAAATATCTAAAACACTCTGATGCATAGCAAATTTCTCCAAAGAATAACGTGTTTTGACATAACGTGACTGTTTAACGAGGATCGGGATCGGAAAGGGGCGGCAGGAATGGCATAATTTGGCAAACCCAACCAATCACCTGGATGCCGCTGCAAGTTAAGGTTTTAGCTGTTTTGTCGATGGTGCGATCGACTAACACAAATGGCCCGAAGGATACAGCTTTCTCAACCGATTCGCTCTCAGAGTTATCCCAACCTGAAATCTGTAAATCTTTAATAGCAATAAAGGCGATTGGTACGGCAGGTAAAATCCCTTCATTGTTGGCTGTACCCGTTGAAAATCCACCCGCTTCAAACCCCGGAACATACCATCCCTTTGCTGATAAGAAGGCATTGGATAACCAGGGACGATCGACGTTCACTAAACAGTACTTAAATGACAAACTCAGCTGCTTCGATTCAACGGATTGGGTTGATGTTGTAGTCAACAAAACTGATAGTGCTGACGATTGTAAACTGACGTTCACGACTTCATGGGTAGGTGCTGGGGCTGGTTCTGCAATTTGCGCGCGAATCTGCTCCAGAATAATGGGTGAAATGGAATTCTTGCTGATGGCACTACCTTCAAGAACATCCGCTTTGATGGCTAAATCTTGCTTAGGTCTGCTTAATGACTGAAATGCTGTCTTAGATAAAACTGCTTTCGATAGCGTAACCTCGGATAGGGCGGCGTTGCGGAGATTAGGGGAGAGCGATCGCGCCATGAAAGATGCCGCTTTATTCGCTTTCAGTTCCAGATTTAGAACTGAAGGTTTTATATGAGATTTGACAGTCTTAAAGGACTGTGGAAGAGTAGTGCGGATATCCTCCTGCTTTAAGATCTGAGACGTTGAAATCCGATCAATAAAGTAGGGCTTTTCAAGGATGGGAGAGAGGTCATCTGGTAAAACCTGCCACTTCCACTTTAGAACAGTAGGATTCAGCTGCAGCTTAGGAGAGGGTTGCTTTCCTGGAATTGAAGAATGTTCTTTCTTCTCTTCCATTTGAGTGCTATAGGCCGTCCAATTTCCTTCAGCGCTGGCATCATACCAATCGCTTGGCATGGCATAGGAAGGGCGATACTGTAGAGGTTTCTGGTAATATCCAACAGTGGGTTCAAATTTCCGCACTGCTTTAGATTTTAGTGTGTTAAACAGTGTGACTTCACCATTGTCCTCAGTTCCAGGTGTGGCCCCTTCTAACAAAATGCCATACATTTCATCAACATCTTTGATAGTGCGTCGAAATACGTTAGCATCAATCTCAGGAATGCTATTGATAAGATCCGAAAGCTGTTCAACTGCAAGCTTGTCGAAGTATGTTGCATCGGTTGACCGAAGCTTGAACATATTAGGCGTGATACGTGTTCCAATGGGCTCGAATGCAAGAAATGTTTCATCAATCGCTGAGCTGTTTATTTGCTGATACAGGCTCAGAAAATAATTAAATACATTTCCCATCAAATTTTCAATGCTTCCATCCATTTCTACGTCAATCCTTACAGGGGTAGTGTGAGCCTTGTTGAAAATCTTCAAAAGAATATTGGTTTTAAGTCAGGCTTCTCGGGCAGACAGGCACGAGAAGCCAATGCTTAAAACCGTTCCGAGGCGGTATTACTTATCCTTCTCAGCGCCCTCACTCTTGAGTCCCGGATCATCTAATGGGGCACAAGCCGGTACAATCTCGCTGAGCCAACCGATAATTTGTGCGCCTTTAATTTCCAAGGTTTCTTTGTGAAAGCGCCAGCCATAGTCGCCCGTGTAGGTGTTGTTGGTATAGCCACTGCCGTCACTTTGGGCATCGCTGCTGGAGTGGGATGCATGGCCTCCGAAGGAGATGAATCCCAGGGAGAAACCGCCACCGCCACTGATGTAGTCACTGCTGCTAGAATCCTCACTGCGGAAATGGCTATGCAGGGTGGAAAGCGTTGATCCATCATTACCCCAGCTTTCAGAACGGATCTTGACATTCCGAATTACCAGGAATTGCCGGGGAATCATAGGAAGCAACGGTTCAGCTTTTTCCACTTGATTGGTAATGCTTCCATCACTAACGGCATTCTTGGGATTGTTCACCAAGTACCAGTTCCGCATGTAGAACAGGTCTCCCAGTAACCAGGGACGATGAATGGTGCACAGACCGTACTCCAACTCAACTTCAAGATCCTTCGCGTCGTTGTGAAATTGGAATCCTGATTCTGAAGAGGACGAGAATGTTGCTTCACTATTGGATGAGGAACTACCACCCGAGCCACCTACGAAGACAAAGCCAATACCCACGGTTCCTCCACCACCTGTGGATGATGAGTGGCTTTCCCAATGGCGTTGAAAGTTGCTGCTGTTGCTACTGTGAGTATGGCTATGAAGCTCAGACATTTTAATGGTGAGTTTTTGCCAACCTTCATCGTCGTTGTCGGGATCGCACCACCCTGATGGTTCGATGTAGGAATAGGGGATCGGGGTTGCAACACCCGCAAGTCCCAGGTTCCAGGCATCATAAATCTTACGAGCTTTGGCAATCATGCGGGCCTGCATGCTGACACCCACCGAGGCGATCGTGTCTAAAGCCCGTTCAATACGCTCGGCTCCCATGGTTTTGAGAGTATCCCAAGCTTCATCCACTTTACGTTGATAATAGACTGAATCTTGAGGCCAGGTTTCTGCTTTTTGAGGATCGGCCAGGGCTTTAGCCTGGGCATCGGAGTAGTCTTTTTTGGCAAGGGCATACTCTTCAGCGTTTTTGATGTAGGTCTTATACAACCTGCTCTTACCAATTAAGATGTAGTATCCATCTTCTCCTCTAACAGGCTTACCATCATCATCTTTTTCTAATTCATACAGAACTTTCTGAGCATCCTCAATCTGCTTTTGCACATTGGCAGGAAGTGCTGGCGCAGGTAGAGGTTGCATTCCATTGATAATGTTTTCGTAAGCAAAGCTAATCTTACGCTCACTGGGGTATTGTAGGTAGACATCATCCTTGGTGACCATGATCATGCTGTCTACCAATTGCGATGTTTTGAAGGCTGCTTCGATCGCCCGTCGAAACTTGGGGTCAGGCCCTGTACTGGCTGTACTTGCAGCAGGAGCCGTAGCAGGTGCACCAACCACAGCACCTGCGGTAACAGGTTGCGTCTGCTTATTAACGGTATCCTGGAGGGTTGCACCTCCCATGGGAGACCAGGGTTTTAGATAATCATTTGGATCGACCATGCGACCTAATACGAGTTGGGAATAGACAAAGCCTGTGGTTAAGGCTTTTCCATCGCTCCGGATTGGACGAATAGATTTCACCCTATCAACCAGACGTTCGAACAAACTTAGAACCAGATCTCCGGGCTCTCCAGACATGGATATTCTCCTAACATAATGATGGATAAAGATTCAATATCTAAAAAAGAATATCGAATCCATGAAAGAATTACGACTCGTTACATTAAAAATCTTTCTCAAACTTATAAATTGAGAAGACTTTAATATGAGTTGAGAACGTAATTAATTAGCTTTATTTAGCTATATGTGTATGGTAGGAAGCAGAATAAGTAATTGAGATTACCCAACAGGGTACTTTATTATAAATATTTTATTTAAGAATAAGAAATGAATTAAGCTATTAAGCTAAATGCCTAAATCTAAAATATTTATGTGATTGCAAAAGACTATTGTGATTAACGTCTAGTGTAAAAAAACAGCAGCTTATTTTGCCGTTACTTAGTAACAGCAAAATAAGCTGCTGTTTTTCCTTTATAGGTGTAAGAGCTGAGCAGCTAATTGACGTTGGTTGGTGGAATACTGCGTTTTGGAAGATTCATTCAACAGCCCTAATATTTTGTCTGGAGGCTCTACTGCTTAGCCAGTTAGAAGCTTCGCGATCGCCCCATCCGCCTAGCCAAAAAGATGAGATTTAGAATGTTGTACAGGTGCTCTGGAGTATCTCTACTACTAGGATTGCAATCGTCAGGATATTTTATATGCACAAAACTGCAATATTTGTGCATGTCCGTTGCTCATTGTGTATGAGGTAGTTTAATTTGTCTCAGAAGCTAAGGGCTATAGCGATCGAGTAACCACTGGTACCCGCTATCGAGGTCATCACCAGCGATCGCGGATACCTGAAAATCTCAATGTCAGGATTCACCTGACGGGCATAATCCAGGCATCGCGCCACATCAAAAGGCACGTAGGACAGGAGATTTGTTTTGGGCAGAATCATCACATTACTAGCTCGGAACATGTGTGAATAGTTGATGGATTTGTCTTCCCCTTCCATAACCGACACGATGGCAACTTTTGCATGCATCGCGAAAGAGTAAGCCTTAGCTTGCTGTTCAGGAGTAGCTTTTTCTAAATACTCCTGCGCAAGGCATTCGAGGGCGATCGCCAATTCTTCGCCCAATTTGCTTGCCAGGTATTCAGGATGGAGGTTGATGGCGATCGCAGCAGGCTGATTGCCCTTCACGAAATAAACAGAAGGTATTTTTCAACCCGCTGCCCATCGCCATTAATGCAGGAGTCTTTTCAAAGCATACTGAAAGCGATCGCCATGCCCCCACTATTTTCGTCCTGACTAAATGCCTTTTCGATTCACAAAAATTCAAGAAGCTGCTAATTTACACAATGCTTTTCTAAAAAGGGGTTTGTGGATTGACAGTTGCTATTTGTTAACAATTTCATTGCGGTTTTAAAGAAACATTGAGCATTATTTTCTCTTGTGTATATTCCTGGAGCAAACAGAATCTGGGCAAGCTTTATAGCTTGCGTTGAACGATACGTAGAACGAGAGATTTATTTTCAAATTAGGGCTGAATCTATGAGGATGGCTTTAATCTTTACATTTGCAATTTGGTGGTATTAAAAATTACTTCGCTAGAAATACTCTTTCTATAGAAAAGCGGCACTCTTGGTAGAAACAGAAAAGCTTGGCTGTCCGCTACAACTATACATATAAGAACACCGCTATAAACAAAGGTTGTGAGGTGACTATGATTGCAACGACTGCAGCATTGCCCCATCTCTATAAGGGCCAGAAGGTGAACTTTCTGGGTGGAAGTGGAACAATTAAAAGCTATCACCCTGAAGCTGGAAGCTGGTCTTACCTGGTAGAAATGGAAATGGGACCAGAACCAGAGATGGGTAGAATTGGCTATGAAACAGCAATTCTATTATCCCAAGCGGATCTAATTTTACAGGAAGATAACAGCTTATCCGCATAGCTAGTGAATGCATCATTTCAGCCCTTGCATCAAAATTCAGAACCCTTGTTTTGCCGACATACAACGACAAAACAAGGGTTTTGAGTTAGGTAACCCCAGGTTGGCATAAGCTGAAGTAGCTATTTTTACATGCTGCCCGTTACGTAGCCTCCGAGCCCAGGCTCGGTACAGTAGGATTTAGACGCCATGTCTATGGCTTCAGTGATATCTTTTTTAGCTAACGCTTTAGGCTGGCTGACAAGCTAGTAGCATGAGGTTATGCTACTTCAACGCTCTGAAAACGTGTTCCGTCGTAAGCTAACCCGCGCGATCGCCCTGCCAATTGTTCTACTACTACTTTTGGCTGGAGTTTCCATCTGGCAAATCACTCGGCTATTGTCTGCTTTACAGTGGGTTGATCATACTAATCAGGTTATCTCCCAGGCAAACTACATTCAGAAGTTACTGTTAGACAGAGAAACTGGATTTCGGGGATATCTACTAACGGGTCGGCAGGAATTTTTAGAACCTTACGAGCAGGCTAATGAGGTGCTCGATCCCAGCCTAGAGAAGCTGGGAAAATTGGTGTCGGATAACCCTGTGCAAACGCAACGGGTCGATCAATTGCTTCGCCAATCGCATCGATGGGAAGCACAGGTTACAACTGCCATTACTCGCAAGCGGCAGAACCAGACCGAATCTCTGATTGATTTTGAACGTCGCAAACAACAGATGGATCGGCTACGGCATCAAATTGCGGTCTTCATAGCCACTGAGGAACAACTACGGGATCAGCGGAGCAATGTCGCACAACGAACTACCCGCTCTGTCATCTTGACCAGCTTGTTTTTAGCGTCTGGCATAGGAATCATCCTGGCGTATTTCGTCTACCGTCAGATTCTCAAGGTTTCTCGAACCTATGAGAATGCTTTGCATACTGCCCAGCTTAGAACCGAGGAGGCACAACGAGCAGCGATCGCGCTGGAATGGAACGGACAACGCCTGGTCGCTTTACATAATATTGATCGTGCAATTTTAGCCGCAGAAACGGATGAAACCCTCATTCGCAATGCTTTCAGTCAACTACGGCAAATTGTTCCTCACGAGTATGCCTTTGTAGTTGTGTTTGATTTGGCGCTTGGGACAGCAAAGGTGCTGACCGGGAGTGGCCAAACTGAAGAATTAAGCTTGCCTACTGACAGGTCTTTATCCCTAGACAGCTTTGTCTGTGACCAGGATGTATTGTACGAAGTCCGTTATGTCAAGAATCTTGGCACTGTAGAAGTACTGCCTCCTGTAATGAGGCAGTTGTGCTCCTATGGTTTCCGTAGTTGCCTGAGTGTTCCCTTGCTCACCCAGAATGTGTTGATTGGTGAATTGAATCTAGCATCAACGGATGCCGACGCTTTTGATGAGCCCGCTCAGGAAGTTGCTCAGGAGGTCGCGGCACAACTGGCGATCGCCCTACAACAATCGCGTATGCGAACCCAATTGCAAGAATACGCCAGTCAACTAGAACAACGGGTGGCAGAACGTACCCTTCAACTAGAAGAAACCAACCAAGAACTCGAAGCATTCACCTATTCAGTTTCCCATGACCTACGGGCACCCCTACGAACCATCCAAGGTTTTACTAGTGCCTTACTGGAGGATTGTGGTGACAAATTGGATGAGGATTGCCAGGGCTACGTGGCTTCGATCATTGAAGATGCCACTCAAATGAACGGGCTAATCAACGATTTGCTGGCCTATAGCCGATTAACAAGCACCCAGATTAACTTGCAGCCAGTCGCTCTAGATGACATTGTCAACGAAGCCCTTAGACAGCTTGCCGTAGAAATTCAGCAGAAACAGGCGCAAATTCACGTTGCATCTCCCCTGCCCCAGGTCATAGCCCATCGCTCAACTCTAATCCAGGCCATTACCAATTTAATCAGCAACGCAATAAAATTTGTAGAGTCCGACATTAAACCTCAGGTAGATATTTTTAATACCGTTGAGCGGCAAAATAATCAAGACTGGATACGTTTATGGATCGTCGACAACGGCATTGGTATTGCATCCGAACACCAAGAACGAGTATTCCGTGTTTTCGAACGCCTTCATGGGAATGAAAGCTACCCCGGTACGGGCATTGGCTTAGCTATTGCCCATAAAGGGCTAGACCGCATGGGTGGACGAGTTGGCATGGAGTCGCAATTGGGGCAGGGAAGCCGCTTCTGGATATCTCTACCAAGTGCCGTTCTCCCACGGAGCAAGCCAACCTATGACCCAAACTCTCCGAGTTCTGGTAATTGATGATAACAGGAGCGATCGCGCCCTCATTATTCGTCAACTGCAACGGGAGTTTTCGCAGTTAGAAACAGAAGAAATCATTGATGCCCAAGAACTTGAGCAGGCCATTGCCGAGAACAACTTCGACGCAGTCGTTACCGATTACCAACTGGGTTGGAGCAATGGGCTAGAGGTGCTCCGGGCGATTAAAGCCCGTTACCCTCGCTGTCCCGTCATTATGTTCACGAACACGGGAACGGAAGAAATTGCAGTTGAAGCATTGCAATCTGGGCTGGATGATTATGTATTGAAAGCGCCCAACCGCTATATTCGAGTTCCAGTTGCGCTCCGAATGGCCTTAGAGCGAGTCGTAACCCAACAGCGAGTGGCCCTGCTGGAGATTCGGCTACAAGGATTGCTCAATCAGGTCAAAATTGGAATCTTTCGGTCAATAGCGAGCGGCAGAATTATTGAATGTAATCCTGCGTTTCTAGAGCTACTGGCTGTAGAATCCCTGGCGCAAGCCAACACCATGAATCTCCTAGATGCTCGCGGCTGGTATGCTGAGCTATCCGAGTTGTCGCTTCCTCAGAAGCAGGAGCAGGAGATACAGTTGCAGCGGGGAGACGGCACCCAGTTCTGGGCTTTGCTGACCATTATGCTCAATACCGTTGAAGGAATTTCAGTGGTGGACGGCCTACTGGAAGACATCACGGAACGTAAGCAAGCTGAACTGACGCTTCAGCAAATGAATGCCAGCTTAGAAGCACGAGTGCAAGAACGAACGGCTCAATTAGAGGCGGTTAACCAGGATCTTGAAGAGTTCGTTTACTCGGTTTCCCACGACTTGCGTACTCCTTTGCGAACCATTCAAGGCTTTGCTCAAGTCCTATTAGATGAAGTCGGTAATTCCTTGGAGGGGGATAATCTAGAATGCTTGCAACGCATTGCTACAAATGCTGAGCAATTGGATACGTTAATTACTGACCTATTGACTTATAGTCGGCTAAGACAAACCGAGATTGATATAGAACCCGTCAATTTGTCTCGGGCCTTAAGAGATGCATTAGCTCAACTAGAATCCGAAATTCAGCAGAAACGGGCACGCATCCAGATTAGAGAACCGCTGGCGGCGGTACAGGCTAATCGTCTGATTCTCATTCAAGTCTTGACCAATTTGCTGTCTAATGCGCTTAAATTTGTAGCAAACGGTACACAACCCGCAGTGCAAATTTGGGCGGAGCAAAATGGGCGTGAATTACGGCTGTGGATCAAGGATAATGGCATTGGCATTACCCTAAAGAATCAGCAGCAAATTTTCCGTCCGTTCACTCGTTTACATAGCGAGGAGGAATACCCCGGCACAGGCATTGGGCTGGCGATCGCCCGCAAGGGTTTAGAACGCATGGGTGGACAAGTGGGCGTTGAATCTCAACCTGGGCAAGGCAGCCAATTCTGGATTGAGTTACCGAGGGCAGAGGATTCCCAGTGAACATAGACCACATCATTTTACTGGTTGAAGACAATCCGAAAGATGTCTTTCTTGTGCAGCGAGCTCTGCGTAAGGCTGAGGTGGTTACCCCTATGCACGTGGTCACGGATGGTGACGCGGCCGTGAAATATCTTTCTGGAGAGGAACCCTATGGCGATCGCACAACCTATCCATTACCTGTAGTTGTCCTCTTAGATTTGAAACTACCTCGACGCTCAGGGGCTGAGGTCTTGATGTGGATTCGCCAACAAGCTCAGCTAAAACGATTGCCTGTGGTTGTGTTAACCTCGTCAAAAGAGCACGTAGATATTAATCGTGTTTATGATTTAGGTGCAAATGCTTATATGGTCAAACCAAGCAACTTTGATCAGCTTGTTGATATTCTCAAAACCCTAAATCTTCATTGGATTGCTTACAACGAAAAACCTCAGCTTGGCGCGACGTGACCTTGTGTAGGTAGACGAGCCCTCTGTCTTTAGTCAGATACATCAACTCAGGCATCTATCTTAAGCTATACCTTACCCCTTTCCTTCTGTAAGGGGAGAATATCCTATGCTAAGGCTTCTTCTTATTGACGATAATCGAGACGACCGTACCCTTGCAATGCGCCAGCTCAAGCAGGCGTTTAAGGCCTTGCAGGTAACAGAAGTGGGTACAGCGGCTCAGTTTAAACAGGCTTTAGCAGAATCTCCGTTTGATGTTGTCATTACTGACTATCAACTGCGTTGGAGTGATGGGATTACAGTACTGAAAACGATTAAAGCACAAGATCCAAGTTGTCCTGTCATCATGTTTACCAATACGGCAACTCAGGATACTGCCCTGGAGGCCATGAAGTCTGGGCTAGATGATTATGTGATTAAATCTCCCAGTCACTATGTTCGCCTGCCTGCTGCGGTAGAAACAGCCTTAGAGCGGGTCGCAGCTCAACGCCAAACTGCAAGTTTACAAGCACGAATTCAAGCCTTACTGAATCAACTTGATGTTGGGGTTTACCGCCTGACTGAGGATGGATCGCTGTTGGAGGGCAACGCAGCTTTTGTCCGGTTGTTAGGGCTGGATATACTGGATGAGCTTCCTTCTGGCCAATCCCTGGAACCCTACTTTCAACCGCAAGACTATACTGAGCTTTTGTCGCAGTTGAAGCAAAATGGAAATGTACGCGATCGCGAAATTCAACTGCGCTGTGCAGATGGTAAAACGCGCTGGGTGAAAATTAGCACTACCCTGACCAGTGCCTATGGCAGCACCATCATTGATGGCCTCATTGAAGATATTAGCCAACGAAAACAGGCCGAAGCCTATGCAGAACTTGAAAAGCAACGGTCAGACTTTTTAGCGGAAGCCAGTCGTCTCTTAACAACATCTCTCGACTATCGCACAACCCTGGAAAACATTATCCATCTGGCAGTACCAAGCCTGGCGGACATTTGCATCGCTGATGTCATTGAACCCATGACATTGACATTTGGTGAACCCATTGTCGCAACAGCGAAGCCGGAACAGGTCGCTCTGATGCTTGAACTGAGGCGGTGCTTCCCATCTCCCACAAATGCAGGTTATGGTGCGGCTAAAGTATTACGTACAGGCCAAGCAGAGTTAAGGCGTGACATTCCTGCCTCAGTTCTTGAGTACCTTGCGCAGGATGCCAAACACCTTCAGTTATTGCAAAAACTGAGACTTAAAAGCTCTATTACAGTACCTATTCGGGTTGCAAATCGAACGTTTGGAACCATTACCCTGCTTCTGACTCAAACGGATCGCCACTATAACCAAGCGGATTTGCAAATGGCGGAAGAACTGGCACGACGAACGGCGATCGCCCTGGATAATGCCCGTCTCTACCAAGAAGCACAGCAAGCAAATCAGACGAAGGATGAGTTTTTAGCGATTGTTTCTCACGAATTACGCAATCCCCTAAATTCGATGCTCGGATGGGCCCAATTGCTACGAAAACGGCACTTTGATGATCCAATTGTGAGCCGAGCGATTGAAACCATCGAGCGTAATGCTCAACTTCAAAACAAGCTGATTGAAGATTTGCTCGATGTTTCGCGAATTATTCGAAACAAATTGGAGATTATTAAACAGCCTGTTGCATTAGTTCCAACCATTGATGCTGTCATCCAGACATTTCAGCCTGCGGCTAAGTCTAAATCAATTTATATTTCATCAAAACTCGATCCTTTAGCGGATCAAGTTTTGGGAGATGCCCATCGATTAGAACAAATCGTCAGCAACTTACTCTCAAATGCCATTAAATTTACTCCTAGCGGTGGCCAGGTTGACGTTCATTTAGAGCAAGTAGGTTCGTTTGCTCAACTGACTGTTGCAGATACCGGAGAAGGAATTAAAACCGATTTTTTGCCTTTTCTATTTGAGCGATTTCGCCAAGCAGATAGTTCTAAAACTCGGGCACAAAGCGGATTGGGTCTGGGTTTAGCAATTGTGCGACATTTAGTTGAATTGCATGGTGGCAGTGTCCATGCAAGCACTGGAGGAGAAGGGCAAGGAGCAACATTCGTTGTTCAACTTCCTCTTCACAAAGCATCACCTATCGTTTCTATTGAAGGCCGGGAGGCAGGAGAAGGTTTTCCGTTGCTGGCCGGACTCCGAGTTCTAGCGGTTGACGACGATTCAGACAACCGAGAGTTAATTGCCTTCATTCTGGAAGAACAGCAAGCTGAGGTAGTCATAGCGGCATCAGCAGCAGAAGCACTGGATATTATGCAGCGATGGGATGCTGATATATTAATCAGCGATATTGGCATGCCTGAGGAAGATGGATACTCCCTAATTCGTAAAATTAGAGCATTGCCATGCGCTCGGAAGCGCGAGATTCCTGCGATCGCCCTCACGGCATTTGCAAAGGAAGAAGACAATGCCGCATCAGCCGCTGCAGGATTTCAACGGCATCTTTCAAAACCTGTTAATCCCGATGATTTGCTTGCGGTTGTTACGAATCTTGCCACACCAAGTATCGGCATTTAACCTGACATAATATCACTTGGGAGAAAAGCTGATTTGAGCCCCTGAGGGATTTTTGTGGGACGGTTGCGGTCGACATCAAAGTAACACCACTCCGTTCTAGCTCGGCATAGGAGTTGATTGTCAGCAAGGCGAGTGAACTCGGTACGGCGAGAGAAAGTTGTTAATTTGCCGCCAAACTGATTATTCTCGGTGATGTTCACTACAAAATCTGCTGCAAAATAGTTGGGTCCTGAATCTCTTTATCTCGCGCTAGCAGTAGAATTTTCGATACAACTTCAGCCGTTTTAGGATCAGGATCAACAAATGGCAAAAACAGCCTACCACGATGTTGGGAATGGGCCGGCATAATGCAGAGTGCGCCACCGGGTTGCCGATGCACCATGGCACTGCCCAAATGTACGGAATAACTACCCAATTGCCCTTCAATCAGGGCGTGAGAGCTTTGTAGCTGGACATTATTCAACTTCAACAGTCGACAAGTTTCGCGCACCAACGCTGAGCGCATCTCAACCGTTGAAGCGGTGGCTTCTGGATCGACCCCGCCCTGGTGTGCCACACTCACGACCAGATCCAGATCACGCATGACTTCGCTAAATAGACGGGGAGATACCTCGCAGAGCGGCATGGGCTGCCACTTATCGCGTGACCGGAAACGAACTCCAGCGATTGTCAGCCCTTCCACTTCCAGCGGCGTGTAGAACCCATCCGCAAAATCAACCTCAGCAACCAATCCTTCAGTATGGAACGTGCGACGCACCCCTTCTTCGGGAGCCGCGACCCAACCGCGTTGTCCCCATAAAGCCAACGCCTGTTTTGGACTAACCTGATGCCCTTCGTAACGCCGGGAAATCGTTTTTGACTGTTCGGCCCCGGTAAGCACGTACAATTCGCGGAAGATTTGCTTGAAGGGTTGCACGCGATCGCTCACAAAACAATCCTGCTGCCACAGGTGCCATTCCTGCGTCGCCAACAAATCGTGGGGATGAGCAATTCGCAGTTCAGTCGAGGTAATGGGTGTAACGACCTGACTGTGATTTCGTAAAGCTGTGCCCTGTTCCACCAAATAACCGCTTTCAGTATTACCTATCAACACTAACTGACTCAGCATCGGAAATAGGACAGGATGTTTTGCCAGTTGAACAAGTTCGGCGGCGGTGAAGCGATCGCCACGGCACATGGCCTGCTCTAACGAAATCCGAATGCGAGAGGCTTGCTGAGTAATTTCCTGTTTGCGGTTCGTGAGGGCTTGAATTTCAGGTTGTTTTTTCAGCTTGGCAGGAATGGCTTTTAGAGGCTTTCCTTGCTTTGTGATCGTGACTTCTGGCTCGCCCTTAGCCGTAATCGACAGGCTGACACTCACCTGATCGACCGTGACGGTTTGCGCCTGTTCGCTTAAGTCAGCGATCGCCTCTGCTTCCATGGCCCATTGAAGCCGCTGTGGATCAACAAACCCTGCTGTACGAGCCAGGTTTTCCATGCCGATCGAAACAGCTAATTTTTCACTCGCCTGCCGCTGAGAACCAAACTTTTTGCTAGTGCGAAGAAAATCTTGCAGCGTTTGGTAGCGGTTCAGAATTTCACGATCGCGATTTTCTTCGGGCAGGGGCAGTAGTCCCAAGGCTCGCACCGAATCTTGATGACGTTTTTTAGTCATGCGATCGCGCAGGTTTTGTGACTCCAGATTGCCCAACATGGCATCAGCAAATAGTTTGGCGCGTTGGTGTCCAGCTCCACTGGAAGCATATTGTGCGGCCTCGTAGAGTTGATTCCAGCGATCCGCCCCGAGTAGCTTGTAGAGACGATGGAACCATTCCACATCGACAGCCCCATCAACCAGGATCTGAGCGGATAGTGGAGTTCGCTCGCTGATTTGCGCTACCCAGGTTTCGCGTACATCGGGCTCAACAGTCCAGCCGTTATCCTTCGTATGGGCATGGAACCACCAAATCGCCTCGGTAAAACCGGACCAACCCAGGGTGTGCTCGATATAGTTGACCCACTGCGGCGCGTAAAAGGCAAACTGAACGAGTTTTTCTGGCTTGATTTGAGCCGATTGGACACGCTGAGAAAATTCGGCAGGCGTGTCTTCGGCAGCAGGAAAACTGATACGCATCAGATGGCTAAAAATAGCCGCTTTGCTGAGGCTGTTGTAGGTGTAGTGACGCACCAGCTTGTTGCAATCGAAAGCCTGGATGAGTTGAATCACCGTCGTCATACCAACGATCGACCTGAGTGCTCGTGCTGCATGGCTGGCAGCAGTAGGTAGGTCACCCCGTTGTAGCTCAATCATCAAAATGCGTTGGCGGGCACGATCAACCAGTTCCAGTAAGAAGGGATGAGCCGTGTAATATTCGCCTAAATTACGGCGCGTAAGTTGCGATAGATCTGGAAATGATGTTCTGAGATTCGCTTTGGCCTCTGCCGGATTCCCCACAGGCTGAGCAGTTCCAGCCATGCGTTCCTCAGCACCTAACAAGTGAAACACCAGATCCGCCTCCCTTGCACCACCCACTTGGTAGGCCTCGTAGATATCCCAAATGGTGGTCATCGCCTGGTAGCTAGGCAAATGGCGATCGATCCAGCGCACAAGATGCCACCATCGAGTGCACTGCTCAGCATTTGCGGTGGAGCTATAGGTTCGAGCAAAGCGCAACCAATAGCCGATGAAGCTGGCTATCTGCCCTCGCACTCCCCAATACTGGTTGAGCCCCCACTGCGGGTCATCCTTCAGCTCATGAATCGGAATCGTGTTCAGCAGTAGGGTGATGGCATCTAAGCAATACACAAAGGTTTGCTCAGAGGGGTGCAGATACAGCAACCAGCGAATAATACTATTGATTTGGTCTGGATAACGCAGAGAGGAATTGGTCTGTCCAACCTGGGATTGTAGCTCGGATAGAACACGTTCCGGAAGGCTGGCTTGATCGGTTGCGGTCTTCTCTCGGCCATAGGGATCTGGCCTGTAATTAAAGCGAGGGGCGATCGCCCGCACCAATTCCAAACCATCCACATCGCGAGTCGCTTCGTCGCGATCGCGCCACCAGTTCAACCACACATCACTCAGTGGCAAGCGTTCCAGGTTCTGCTCCTGAGATAGTTTTGGATCAATTTGCGGGAACTTCCAGGTGAGATTGCCCAACAACTCTTCCTCTTCCCCGTTCCAGCTAATTTTGACAGGTGTTTGACGATGCTCATGAATGAGTTCATCAAGCGCTGACAAACAACTCGTGGCAGAGTCTGTGACAATTTGCGTTGCCGCGATGGTTGGAAGTGGGGCGATCGGAGTCAAATCTTGAACTTGAACCAGGCCCAATGCATCTGTTAGCGTGGCTTCGGCCTTGGACTCTAAAATGGCCGTCAGCAATTGCGTTTCGGTTACAGTCAGCTTGGGGCGGGCCTGATAAGCGGTTGCCAATTGCTGGGCTTGTCCAAGCAGCCGTTGCTGCTGCACCAGTTCTCGCAGAAGTTCCAAGCCTGCCTGACGTTGGGGGGCTTTTTTAGCCGCAAGCAAGCGTTCTGCCGAGGCAATCGCCGCTTCATCCGGCTGACTCAACAGTAAACCCAAAATACCGCGCCGTAAATCGCTGGCCGTGCGGGTCAATAATTGCTCTAACTCAATGCTTTCTGCTGGAGTAATTTCGCATGGCTGTAGCAGCCGGAGCACTTGTTCCCGCACCCAACTGCTGGCATCGGCTAGCAATTGGAATAACGCCGTGCGAATCTCAGCGTCCCATGGTTTGATGTCGCTCAGCAACTTCGCAACATTACTGCGTCCATAAGGATCAAGCAGCGGTAGATACGGAATTAGGCGTTTGGGCGATCGCTCACCCAGGTTATGCTGCAACACGGATGCAACAAGAGCTTGGCTCGGTTCAAGCTTAATCCATTGCCACACCATCGATCGAGTTTGAGGCTTGGCGGGAAAGTGGGGTAAAACCTGTTCCAATCGCTCAAACAGATCAGAATCTTGCTGAATCGTGGTGTCACCTGTACGAGCGAGAGCCTGTACCGCAGCCGTTGCAACTGACAAGTCGCGATCGCTCACCGCCGACAACAGCATGAATCGGGCTGGCGTAATCTCTAACTGGCCGAGAAAGTGGACCGCGACAAACCGATGTGTCGCCTCTGAATGGTCAAGCAAGAGCACAGCGAGATCAATGGCGGCTACCGCATCGATAAATCCGGCGGCCCACAGTGCCAAATAAACAAGCTGCGGGTCTTCGCTGGCCATTGCCGTCGATTGAGCATCAGGATTCTCCAGCAGTTCCAAGACCTGACCAATGAACTGTTGAGCAGTTTTTTCATCCAGTGATTCCAGCCCAAACCCAAACCAGACATCAATCGCTCGAATGGTGGCACTAAAGCGCGTCAATTTTTGCTCTAGAATGAGTCGGAGCATTCGCTTAAAAGCGATCGGATGGGCTTCGTCAATTGTCTCTAAAATGCTTTGGCGCAACCCTTCCTGCCGTTGCGCAGCCAGCAATAACCGCTCAATAAATTCCCAACCCTCCAGTCGGTCGGCCATTAAGAGCGCACGGGTGACATGCCGTCCCATCGCACCAATCTCATGATTATTGCTGGCTGAAGCCGTCAAAACCGTGAACAGGGCGTGTCCTAACTCATCATTTTGTGCGATCGCCGCCGCAAACAATATGCCCAGCACATCGGTGGCATAGTAATAGGGCAGGTAAGGTGCCCACGCAGCAAACCACTCCAAATCCTGATCGTAGCCCTCTACAGCGTAAACAAACTGTTGAAACCACTGGTATCGCTTGGCTGCACTCAATTCAGGATGGGCTGGAGTCCGAAACGATCGCCGACTATGGCCTGATTGATAGGGTAGTTGCCCCAACAGTTGCCATGCTGCTTCCACCGTCGCGGCAAATTTGGGGAAGAGAATGCAAAAAATTTGTAGCCGATCAGAAGGGGCCAGTTGATCTAACTGTCGATAAAATTGCTCTTGAAGTTGATAAAGCTCAGCAGCATTAAGATTCTGTCCGTCTGCACCGTATCCTAAGATGCCACGGCCGACTATTCGTAAACCTTCGGGAAGGTCGGCCAATCGTTGAACGCGTTGCGACTTCCAATCTGCCAAGTAAAGCTTTTTCAACTGAGCCTGAGCAACTTCGCGATTTAGCATATTACCCGCCCACCAAAGGAACCAGCCGTAAAAACAACAGTTGCGAATTGGGTTGCAACGTCACAACATCATCTAGATTTCCCTGCTGTTGCTCATCCAGAAACACAAAATATAAGCCATCCGTAAATGCTTGTAGCGCGGTGGCGATCGCTTCATCAACGTCAACTTCTTGTGCCAGGTCGCTCCCCCCCAAATCCACCTTGCCCTGCTCAACCCCTAAACTAATTTGGGCAGGGCTGAGAACCTGTATTAAGCGACGTTGTTGTTGGCGATCTTGAAAGCCAGCAACTTCACTGCGCACAATTTGAGTGAGCAGATCTCGTAAGGTAATTGCATTCTCAATCTCCAGCCGTAATTGCCAGTTCGTGAAGATGGGTTGAGTTTTACCCATCACTTTTCCTGAAACGGTAAGCGTGGAAGCCATATCACTGCACATCAATTTATACAAATGTACTATAAGTTGACTGATTAACATCCTCCAAGGTAAAAGTTTTGCAAAGCCTTTAAATTCAACCAACAGTTTTGGCGGAACATGGTTGCATAAGCATCAGATTATGTTTCAATCAACTACACGCCTAGACCCTCGCCATTTTTCTCAAGTTCTCGATTTTACACGCACGTCGCGTACACAAAGGACTTGAGAAAAATGGCGAGCATGTAGAACAGCACCGAAGTAGCATCTGACCTCCTCCAGAAGGCAGGAACTCTAAAAAGGAATATGCCTCAAGAGTTGGATGAAAAGATGGACTGAGGTTTTTAGGCTGGTGGCGTGGGTTATAGGTAGCAGGAGCGATCGCAATCATCCTCACTCCTGAGTCTCTATCGATTTCTCTTTAGAGCCATCGCTTTATGTGAGCTATGCGTGTAACTTCTAGTTGCTACCGCACCTTGATCATGCAATTCTGCATAATCCCCAAAAAATTATCTCTCCAGAAAGCCTAAACAAGAAGTAAATCTGCACTCAAACTGAAAACCAGACATGACCTATACCGCAAGTACCCGTGACATTACCTCACGATTCATACACACGCTGCAAAAAACTGAGGAAACAGGTGATATTGAATCGCTCGTTGCCTTGTTCTCCAGCAATGCAGAGTTAATGAATCTGGCCACGCTAGAGCCTTTGAAGGGGAAGGAGGGCGCTTATCGCTTTTGGCAGAAATATCTGTTCGTGTTTAACCATATCCATTCTGAATTTACCAATATTGTCGAAAGCGAGAACACGTCTGTATTGGAATGGGTTTCAAAGGGCACATTATCAACCTCCGAAGAGATTACGTATCGCGGCATAAGTGTACTGGAGTTTGACGGTGAAAACGTGAAGCGCTTTCGCACTTATTATGACTCAGCAGCCTTTTTACCACAGGGCGCAAAGCACGGATAGAGGCAGTTCGCAATTTTTTAATAGAGCCGTATCAATAGGAGGAGTTAACGTTTATGCCAGATGAGAACCGCTCTCAGGATGAGAATCAGGCTTACCCAGAAGGTAAGTTTGATGGGGATCCAAATATTGGAGAGGCAGGCTTGGATAAAGTACTGCTGCGCGTTGAAGGACAGAACGAGAACATTACAGCGCCTCCTCCAGACGTTGAAGAAGGCATTGCCGAAACGGCTCGTGCCATTGGGGACACAATTATGGGCATTGAAGATGCATCATAAATGCCAAAGGTGCTAAAGGGTGATTATTTCTGTCACGAAGCGACAGAAATAATCACCCTCCTACATTTTGATGGCTGGGCTAAAGCAACCATGTAACCCGTAGGGAATGTGGTGTTTGAGGTGAAGGCGGGCGATCGGTCCCTGCTCAATATGCTGCCCATCAAGGATGACGACATCTGTTCGGTGGTGAGCCGCATCATAACCCTCTTTCATCACTCTAGGCAGAGTTTAGTAGGATACGGCGTAGCAAGAGGTCATGCACGATGGGACAGTAAAACTGCTGCATCTGGGCAATCAAGACTTCAAATCCCTCCA